>NZ_QMIN01000008.1:0-15387 GCF_003287795.1 Actinomyces sp. Z5 | reverse complement strand
TGCGGCGAGGTGGGCGGCTGCCAGGGGGTGGTGTTGTTGGCGATGTCGGCGGCGACTTTGCCTGGGGTCCAGGGGGGTGCTCTGGGGCTGGTGGCGGCCTGTTGTGCCTGGGAGCGGGGTTCCAAGACTGCCTGGCCATTGCGCAGCTGCCTGGTGAGCTTGGGGGAGTGCGTGAGTACTGCTCGTACCAGGATGCGTACGCCGGCGCGCTGCTCGGCGGGGACGGCCTGGGCGGCCTCCTCCAGCACCCGCGACATGGGTTTGCCTTGGGAGCCGATGGAGGAGTTGACCGGCCCGTACCCCACCGACGGGTAGCCCTGCACGCTCATTCCCGGTTGGGAGGGGCCGAAGGTGACCTGGTCGGACTCGTGCAGCACCACCAGGGCATCGTTGATCTCATCCCGCTTCTCCTCAGCCTCCTGCTCGGAGAAGTCATACTCGTCCACCAGTTCGCGCATGACCTTGTCCATGAAGTTCTCGCGGGCTTTGTTGGTGGTGTTGGAGTTGGGTTGGCGGCCTTGTTCCCGGTAGGTGCGTATGCCCTCCAACAACCTCTCGGCCGACAGCAGGGACAAGGCGCTCAGCTGGCGGTCCAGCTGGCGGGTGAACTCCAGGGGCAGCGCCTTGGTACCCGGCCGCCGCCCGGTGTGGAAGAAGACCTTCACCGGCGTGCTCGAGTGCCAGGGCAGCGGGCTCGCCGGCGCAGCAGCACTGCCCTCCCACACCAGCACGTCCCTGCCCCCGGCACGCCCCGGGGTGAACATATCCGCAGCCACCAAGCCCGGGACGGTGTTGATGGCCGGGCTGGGGTTGTCGGGGTGTATAGGCATTAGGAATTGGCCTCCGCCGAGGTGCCGACGTCCCCGCCTTGGTCATCGGCGCTGTTGTCGGAGCTGTCCTGGGCCCCACCGCCATCGGTGTCGGTGTTGTTGGCGATGCCTGCGGCTATGCCGGAGACCGCGTCGGAGAAGTCCTCCACCAGGGTGTGCTCCTGGGCCTGGGCGAGGAAGGTCAGGTGCGCGGTGGCGTCCTCGATGCCCACCTGACTGGTGCTGGCCTTGCCGGTGAAGCAGTAGGCGGGGGTCAGCCCGTAGACCTGGCCCGGGCCCAGGGTGCCCAGGTGCTCAATCGCCCAGTCCACCAGCAGCTCGCCGGTGTCATCATCTTCGAACGTATCCTTGCGTGGCGATACCAGTATGGTGCAGCCCTTGCGCTCGCGCATCACCGGGTCGGACATCTTGCGGGCGTTGCCGGCGTCGGGGCGTATCCAGCCCAGGGTGGGGGTGATGGTAAGTGCGGGGCCGGAGACCTCCCCCCACAGCTCCATGTCGCCCATGGCGGAGCGGGACAGGCACCACCACTTCTGCTCCGGAAACGGGATGGGCGTGCCCTCCAGCCAGGCGTCCACTACTGTCTGCCACTCCAGGGGGTCGGTGAACCACCAGCGCCCGTCCCCGAAGCCGTCGAAGCCGAAGCGGCGCCACAGCTGCAGCACCGAGGCCGGCAGCACGCCCCCGAACCGCTCTAGGTGCTGCTCACTGGCAGGCTGGCCCACCCCCATCGGAGACCAGCCCCGGTATTCCAGGGCATCATCCATTCTCATGTCCACCCACTGCGGGGTGGCGTGCAGCCACGCCTCGTGCCAGGCGGCCTTGTCCACTCTCATAACCTCGACCCTACCCGATACCGGAACGATAACGCCGCCCTTGCGGTCCCCGGTGTCACAGGCCTCGCGCCACCGCCGCTGCGGCCGCCAGCCAGGCTCGCTGCGTCACCGGTCTGAGCGATCCGTAGCGGAGCTCGCCGTCGACCATTGCGGGGTGGTAGGGATGGTTCGTGCCTCGCGCGCCAGGTCGCGGTATCCGTTGACGAGGGGTTCGAGCAAACCGGGGACGGTCAGTCTGATCAGCCTGGGAGTACTTGCCGGGTTGCCCACGACAGGAGGACAGTGAAGTCTTCTACCTGCCTGCCGGTGGACTCCTTCAACACGGAATCTGGTCGTGGTGGCTGGTTGGCCGCGCCGCCGGGAACCCGCGAAATGTGCCGGTGGTCGGCACCCCGCAACGGGGTGCCGGCCACCGGCGCCTTGTCTCGCCGGCCGACGTGTCGTCGACCGGGTGAGGTGCGGATCAGGCGGTGAGCCGCAGCAGCGGGTCGCCCGGGGCGACCTCGCCGGAGGCGATCGCCTCCACGGAGGTGAAGGCCGCCGTGTTGGTGATCAGAATCGGGGTGGTCAGCGGGTGCCCTGCCTGCTCAACGGCGGCCCGGTCCACGCGCACCAGCTCCTGGCCCGCCTCGACGCGGTCGCCCTGCTTGACCAGGACTTCGAAGCCCTTGCCCTCCATCTCGACCGTGTCCAGGCCGACGTGGATGAGCAGCTCCACGCCCGAGTCCAGGTTGATACCGTAGGCGTGCCCGGACTCCGGCGCCACCACCACGGTGCCGGCCGCCGGGGCGGTCACCACGATCTGCTGTTCGGAGGGCTCGATGCCGACACCCTGGCCGACGGCGCCACCGGCGAACACCGGGTCGGCGACCTCGGCGAGCGGCACCACGGTGCCGCGCACGGGGGATACGAGTTCGGTGACCGCGCCCTCAACCAGTGCCGGCTTGGGCTGCGCGGCCTGGGCCTTGGCGGCCTCCTCCAGCGCCAAGTCGGCGGCGGTCTCCTCCGGGGAGGCCTCCACGTAGCCGTCCGCGGCGGCCGCCGCGCGGGCCTCCGCCTTCTCCTCCTCCGTGCGGTAGTCGGAGATGAACAGGATGATGAAGGAGGTGAAGAAGGCCGCCGCAATGGCGATGGCGTACAGGGCCATGGGGTAGAAGACCGGAATGGTCAGCAGCGAGGTGAAGGCGAAGGTACGCGCGTCCACACCACCACCGATGCCCACGATCAGACCACCCACGGCGCAGCCGACCAGCATGCGCGGGTAGATGCGCTTGAAGCGCAGATGGATACCGTACAGGCTCGGCTCGGAGATGCCGCCGAACAGGCCGGCCACCAGCGCACCGAAGGCCGTCTGGCGCATTTCGTTGTCCTTCTCCCGGATGGAGATGGCCAGCACCGCCGCGGTGGCGCCGAAGCAGGCGAAGTTCCAAGCGCCCATGGGGCCCTGAATGAAGTCGTACCCCAGGGAGTCGATGTTGGCCAGCATCAGGGCGTTCAGTGGCCAGTGCAGGCCCAACGGCACCAGGAACGGATACAACAGCGGAATGATGATCGCGAAGACGACCGGGGCGGCGTTATTCAGCGTAGACAGCGCCGTACCCAGGGCCGTGCCGACCCAGATGCCGATGGGGCCGAGGATGAACGCCGTGATCGGCATCATGATCACGAAGGACAGGAAGGGCACGAACACCATCTGCAGGTTCGGGGAGATGATCCGGGTCAGCCCCTTGTACAGCGGTGCCAGGAGCGCCACCATGATCAGAGGCGTGAACACCTGGCCGCCGTAGTCGTTCAACTGCATGGGCAGCCCGAACACGGTGGCGGTGCAGAAGTCCCGGTCGAGGAGAGCGTTGTGGGTGCAGACCACGTCGGTCGTTTTGGCGAGGTCGCTCATGTCGATGTAGTTCGGCGTAATGAGCGCCGCCATGACGGCCGTGCCCACCCACGGGTCGATCCGCAGCTTCTTGGAGGCGTTGTAGGCCACCATGATCGGCAGGAAGTAGAACACCGAGCGGTACATGGCGTCGATGAAGGCCAGCCAGGCCGGCTTGACCTCGGCGTGGGTGTCGATGAGCCCGAAGGCTTCGGCCATGGCCTCGCCGGCGATGATCAGCGAGGTGCCCAGCAGCACCGGCAGCAGTGGCCGGAAGGAGTCGGACAGGTACTCGAAGAACGCGTCCACGAACGCGTTCTTGCCGCGCGCCTTTGCGCGGGCGGCGGCCTTGACGTCGGCGTTCGACTGTGCCGTCTTGGCGCCGCCGCTCTTCATGGCGGGCAGATTCATGATGTCGTCGTACACGCTCTGGACGGCACCGCCGATGACGATCTGGTAGCGGTCGCCTGCCTGCGGGACCGCACCCATCACGCCGGGGATCTTCTCCACCGTGGCCTTGTCGACCACGGAGGCGTCCTGGAGCTCAAAGCGCAGTCGCGTTGCGCAGTGGGTGAGGTTGACGATGTTCTCGGGGCCACCCACGGCCTCGAGAATCGCTTCTGGAGCGGATGTGGTTGTTGCCATGTTCACCTTAACCGTCGGCCGTCGGCCGCACCCCAAGGGGGGCCGACGGGCTGGGTGGAGGGGCCCGGATGCATAGGGCCCTGCATGTCAGAGTAACGCCCCTGAAGGTGACCTGGGGCATATTTCCTTGCCCGACCGCGCGTCGCTGGGCGACACGCCGCATTCCGCTGATGAGCGGCTTGCGAGCTCCTGACCGCCTGCTGGTGACGGCCCGAGAACTCACCGAAGTCCACCGGTGCGCTTCGCGACAGCCTGCGCGAATCGCATTCACAGGTGCTCGGCGTCGGACCCCGGAGCAGGCACAGGCTGGAACTCGACGGCGACGACGCCGTCGCAGCATCCCAAGCCGAGGAGACTCATCATGACCCCGCTCTCATCCACCCCGACCAACGCTCCCATCACGGTCCAGGCACCGCCGTCGCCGCGTCGCACGGCGCCGCCCACAAGTGAGAGGGACCAGGACCCTGGTCTGTACGGGCCACGCGGCTGGACGGTGCGCGCCGGCGTATGGCACGCCCTGGCCGACTGTCGCGACGAGTTGCGCTCCACCGTGATCCCCGCCCAGTTCGGCTTCGCCCCCGCCGGGCTCATCGGTGCCGACGGCACCCCGGAGGACGACTACACGCCCTTCCACGACCTGGGGCCGCGCACCGCCCGGCGGCTACTGGACATACTGCCCGCCGAACAGCTCGGCGACCGGCAGAACCTCGGCCCCACCCTGGGCGCCCTACTGCGCGCCTGCGTGCGCGCCGACGGGCGGGTACGCCTGTCCGGCTACGGCATCGGCCCCCAGCGAAAGGACGAGCGCGTCAGCGTGGAGGGGCTGTGGATCGCCGACCCCGACCTGCTCGACGCCCTCTACGAGGTGATCGCGGGTATCGAGGATGACGGAGACGAGTATGACGATGACGAGTACTGGGCCTGTGAGGACCGTGACCCCGACGACGTCGAAGAGCTCGAGGCGCTGGTCGCCCTGGGGCTGCGGGAGGTGTGGCGCTGCGTGGCCGAGCGCTACCAGCTGGACGCTCACGCCGGCCCCGATGAGCTCAAGCCCCTGCGCCGCCACTGGACCCATGGGCCGGTCGGCACCTGGCTGTGGTGGGACTGAGCCGCCCTGTGCGCCGGGCGACCGCCTCCCGGCGATGTGATGGACAACCGGGTCGGCCGCCGCGTTCCCAGGGGCGGGCGGCCGCCCGGATACCCGTAGCATGCGCATCGTGATTAACGTCCAGAACCTCACCATGCGCATCGGCGCCCGGCAGCTAGTGGCCGACGCCTCCTTCCGGGTGGACAAGGGCATGCGCATCGGGCTGGTGGGACGCAACGGGGCCGGCAAGACCACCATGACCAAGCTCTTGGCGGCCGCCTCGGTGGCGCAGGGCACCAGCCAGGCGGTCGCCGACGCCGATGAGCGCCACGGCCTGGAGGCCGTCGAGCACGAGGGCCTGATCACCTGCAACGGCTCGGTCGGCTACCTGCCCCAAGACACCCGGGTCGGGGACCTGAACGAGATCACCCGCGATCGGGTCCTATCCGCCCGCGGCATCGACGCGCTGCTGGCGCGCATCCGCCGCGCCGAGGAGAAGATCGCCACCACCAGCGGCAACGCGCAGGCCAAGGCCCTGGACCGCTACACCCGCCTGGACCACGAGTTCACCATGGCGGGCGGCTACGCCGCCGCCAGTGAGGCCGCCCGCATCTGCGCCTCCCTGGGCCTGCCCGACCGGGTGCTCGACCAGCCGATCGGCACCCTGTCCGGTGGTCAGCGCCGTCGCGTGGAGCTGGCCCGCGTCCTGTTTCAGCAGCCGGACACGCTGCTGCTGGACGAGCCCACCAACCACCTGGACCACGACTCGATCCTGTGGCTGCGCGACCACCTGCGCGCCTACTCGGGCGGCTTCATCGTCATCAGCCACGATGTGGAGCTGCTTCGCGACACCGTCAACCAGATCATGTACCTGGACGCCGGCCGCGGCGTCCTGGACGTCTACCACCTGGGCTGGGACGCCTACCTCAAGCAGCGCGCCGATGACGAGAACCGGCGTCGTCGTGAGCGTGCGAATGCCGAGAAGAAGGCGGCGGCGCTGCGCGCCCAGGGGGAGAAGATGCGCGCCAAGGCCACCAAGGCCGTGGCCGCCCAGCAGATGCTCAAGCGCGCCGACCGGCTCATGGAGGGCCTGGAGGCCGAGCGCGCCCAGGAGAAGGTCGCCCGCCTGCGCTTCCCCGACCCCGCCCCCTGCGGCAAGGTGCCGCTGCGCGCTGCCGGACTGTCCAAGGCCTACGGCTCCCTGGAGGTGTTCGCCGGCGTCGACCTGGCCATCGACCGCGGCAGCCGCGTGGTGGTTCTGGGCCTGAACGGAGCCGGCAAGACCACGCTGCTGCGGCTGCTGGCCGGCATCGAGCAACCCGACTCCGGGCGGGTGCAGGCCGGCACCGGCATGAAACTCGGCTACTACGCGCAGGAGCATGAGACCATCGACGACTCGCGCACCGTGGTGGAGAACCTGCGCAGCGCCGCGCCCGGTCTGGATGACACCGAGGTGCGCAGCGTGTTGGGCTCGTTCCTGTTCTCCGGGGCCGACGCCGATAAGCCCGCCCGCGTCCTGTCCGGCGGGGAGAAGACCCGCCTGGCCCTGGCGCTGCTGGTGGTCTCCAGCGCCAACGTGCTGCTGCTGGATGAGCCGACCAATAACCTCGATCCGGCCAGCCGGGAGGAGATCCTGCACGCCCTGGGCACCTTCGCCGGCGCCGTCGTGCTGGTCACCCACGATGAGGGCGCCGTCAAGGCCCTGAACCCCGATCGGGTGCTGCTGCTGCCCGACGGTGACGAGGATCTGTGGAGCGAGGACTACCTGGAGCTCGTCACGCTCGCCTGACTCGGCTGGAACGGTGAGTGTCATCACTCCCGTCGGTGTTCCCGTTCACTATGCGGCCCGACGTAGGGTGAGGGGAACATCTCGGACCGTCGGCGTGTTCGCCCCGGTGCAAGGCACCCCTTAGTAGGAGTTAGTAGGAGACAGACATGGCTGAGACCACCCTGACCGACGCTTCCACCGACACGATCGCTCCCACCCACGAGGTCATGCTCACCGAGGCCGCCGCCGCCAAGGTGGCCGGCCTACTCGTGCAGGAGGGCCGCGATGACCTGCGTCTGCGTGTGGCCGTGCAGCCGGGCGGTTGCTCCGGGCTCGTCTATCAGCTCTACTTCGACGAGCGCCTCCTGGACGGCGACGCCATCCGCTCCTTCGCGACCGGTGACGCCGAGCTCGCCTCCGTGGAGGTGGTCGTTGACCGCATGAGTGTGCCTTACCTGAATGGCGCCACCATCGACTTCTCCGACACGATCGAGAAGCAGGGCTTCACCATCGACAACCCCAACGCCGTCGGCACCTGCGCATGCGGCGAGTCCTTCCACTGAGTGCACCGGGCGTCGATCGTCCTGCTCCACGTGCAGCCGGCCCTTCGCTGGTGTCGGTGCCGTTCAGCGCCGGGGTGGCGCAGCGGACGCACGTCTCCCGCCTCACCCCGTCGCTTTTCGCACGCATTCGAGGAGTATTCAATTGCGCCGTGTCACGACTGTCCTGCCCGCTCTGGCCCTGACCGCCTGTCTGGCCCTGGCGGGCTGCTCCGATTCGTCTGGAGGAGCCAGCGGCTCCGCTGAGGCCGCCGTAACGCCATTGAGCAATGTCGACTGCTCCACGCTGAAGATTGACGACGACGCCGACTCCCTGCCCACGCTCGAGGGGGATGCCGACGCCGAGCCCACCGTCACCTGGGGCGACGGCGATGCGCCGGCCAACCTGACCGTCAAGACCCTTGATGCTGGCGACGGCGCCGAGCTGACCGAGGACTCGATCGTCCTCGCCGACTACGCCGGCTGGGAGTGGGGCGCGACCGAGGTCTTCGACTCCTCATATGCGCGGGGAGAGGCGACGCCGTTCAGCCTGCAGGGGGTCATCTCCGGCTGGCGCTGTGGGATTGCCGGGCATCGTGTCGGGGATCGGCTGCTGCTCTCCATTCCCGCCGAGCTGGCATACGGCCAGCTGGCCGTGTCACCGAACTCTCCATCCGGCCCCTTGGTGTTCGTGGTTGAGGTCGAACAGGCGATCAACACCGATGAAGTTGTTTCTGCCACGAAGGATGCGGAGGTTGACGCCGAGGCGCAGCAGACCCTGGCGGACCTGGGCGTCACCGTCTCCGGCGACCTGGGCGCCGCAGCCACCATCTCCGTGGCCGACGGAGCCGAGGCGCCCACCGAGCAGCAGAACTTCGTGCTGGCGCGCGGTGCCGGTGATGAGATCGCCGAGGGCGATCAGGTGGCGCTGGAACTGGCCTTCGTCAATTGGGGCGACAACGGCTCGTTGCAGTCCTCCTGGGAGGTGGGCGGCCCGCAGATCACGACCGTTGTTGCGGCCGCGACGCTAATCGGCGGCCTGGTGGGGGTGCCGGTTGGCTCCCGCGTTGTCATCCTTATGCCTGGTGACGAGGCGGCGGGTACCGTCGCGTCCGCCTACGTAGTCGACGTGGCCAAGATCCTGTAACCACCCGCCCCAGGCCTCGGCATAGCGAGGGCCGCCCGGCACCACACCGGTGCCGGGCGGCCCTCGCGTATGCGATGCGCTTGTTCCGCTCAGACGGCGCGGGCGGGTGTCAGCGCACGATCAGGCCCTCGGCGTGGGCGACGGCGTTCGCCAGGCGAGCGGACACGTCCTCCCAGTTGACGATCTGCCAGATGGCCGCCAGGTAGTCGGCCTTGACGTTGAGGTAGTCAAGGTAGAAGGCGTGCTCCCACATGTCGATCTGGAACAGCGGGATGGTCCCCACGGGCACGTTGCCCTGCTGGTCGAACAGCTGGAAGGTGACCAGCTTGCCGGACAGCGAGTCGTAGGCGAGCACCGCCCAGCCGGAGCCCTGGATGCCCAGCGCGGTGGCGTTCAGCTGCTGCTTGAGAGCGGCGAAGGAGCCGAAGGAGTCCTTGACGGCCTCGGCCAGTTCGCCCTCGGGCTCGCCGCCGCCGTTGGGGGACAGGTTCTTCCAGAAGATCGAGTGGTTGAGGTGCCCGCCCAGATTGAAGGCCAGGTTCTTCTCCCACAGGTTGATGGCGGCGAAGTCGCCGGTAGAGCGGGCCGC
This sequence comes from Actinomyces sp. Z5, assembly GCF_003287795.1. Taxonomy (NCBI): domain Bacteria; kingdom Bacillati; phylum Actinomycetota; class Actinomycetes; order Actinomycetales; family Actinomycetaceae; genus Actinomyces; species Actinomyces sp. Z5. The sequence continues at coordinate 6,073 of NZ_QMIN01000008.1, read as the reverse complement.
GGCCAGCTGCTCCAGGGCGGCATTGGCGCCGGTGACGTAGGCGGCGTGGTGGCGGTCGTGGTGGAGCTCCATAATGCGTCCTGAGATGTGCGGCTCCAGGGCGGCGTAGTCGTAGGGGAGCTCGGGCAGCGTGTACCTCGGAGTGTTGATGTCGGTCGGTGCGCTCATAGCGGTCCTGCCTCGCGGTGTGCGGTTGTCGGTACTGACGTCGCGGTACGCAGCCTCACTCATGGGTGCGACTGAAGTCCTAGACGAGATTAATCGTAGACGGTGATCGGTGAGCTTAGAAGGGCCCTACGCATGTCGGTCACGCGATTACACTGACCGCGGAAGCCCCCGTCGTCCACTGGAGGACCGCATGACCGACCAGGCAGCACCCGCCACCCTCGACCTTCTTGTCTTCTCAGATGACGCCACCGTGCGCCAGCAGGTGAAGAACGGCGTCGGACGCCGCCCCGCCAAGGGAATGCCACTGGTGTCCTGGACCGAGGCCGCCACCGCCGAGGGTGTTCGCCTGGCCATCAAGGACCGGCAGAAGGCCGGACGGGCCCCCTTCGCCGCCCTGGTGTTGGATGCCGAGACCAAGAAGCTGGGCGGCATGGGATTGGCGCACGAGCTGTTCACCGAGCTTGAGCAGCGGCCTCCGGTGGTGCTGTTGACCGCCCGCCCCCAGGACGACTGGTTGGCCGCCTGGGCCAAGGCGGAAGTCGTGGTGCCACGGCCGCTGGACCCGCTCAGCCTGCAGGAGGGCGTCGCCAAGGCGCTGCGGGCACGGCGCGGCTCGGTCACCCCGGCAGGCTGATAGCGGGCCGACACCGCCCTGCCCTATGGCGCCTGGGCTGGGCCTGTCGGCAGAACACTTCATCAAACCTCGGCGTCAATGACGCGCCGGTGTCGGGCGGCAGCCCCCACCGGCCAAGACAGCGCTGCGGCCGCTCCGCCTTCGAGGCTCTGGCCTGCCACATCGTCATCGAGTCCCTCGACCTCCACCAGGCGTGCCCCGGCATCCAGCACCCAGTCGGCCAACAGCGCCGTCTCCTCCACGCTTGTCTCCGACCCCACCCGCGCGGGCCGGTCCACCACCTGCGCGGTGGCGCGCAGTGTGGCAATGGTGGGGCGCGGGTCCACGCCCGGCGCCGTGACCGCCGAGCCCGCCAGGCGCCCCCAACGCACCGCCACCAACTCCCAGCCGCCATGCTCGCGCCGTCGGGCCGCCAGCAGATGCGGGCAGGTCAGCAGCGGCCGAGTCTGCTCCGCCCGCCGCGCCCCCAGCAGCAGCGCCCGCAGCCGCTGCGTCCACAGCCCCGCCTCCTCGTAGCGCTCCTGGGCCGACAGTTCCGCTATTCGCGCCAGCAGCGGGTGGGCGACCAGATCGATCTCACCGGACAGGGCACGCATCGCGATCCCGGCGTCGGCCGGGGTGTCCGCGCGGCGCACCGCCCGGGCGCTGTGACCGTCCCAGACCTCTAGACGCAGCACGGACTCGGCGGCCCGCTGCGCCTCCAAGGCCGCCTTTCGCGACGGGAACGGGCCGATGGCGCGGCTCGCCTCCGACAGCGGCAGCACGGCAGTCAGCCCCAGATGTGGGTGCGGGGAGTCGACCAGGTGCAGCCAGGGGCGGCGCTGCGGGGCGCGTGAGCGGCGGTTGACCGGCGGATCCAGCTCGGCGATGAGCCGCAGTTCGCGCACGCGCGCCTCCAACTCGGTGGGGGTCTCGATCACTCGCACCGCCACGGTCGTGTCCAGCATGCGCGCCACCTTGGTGCGCTTCTCCGCGGCCGTGAAGTAGGAACGCACCCGCCGGTGCAGGTTCACGGCGCTGCCCACGTACAGCACCTGCCCGGCGGGGGAGAGGAACTGATAGACGCCGGGCGCGGCGGGCAGGTCGTCGGCGAGCCGGCTCTTGACCCGCCGGGATGCGGGCACGGGGTCGGTGGCGGTGGCCAGGTCCTCCAGGTGGGTGACGCCCTGGGGACCGAGGCGTTCCAGGGCGGCGTGCAGCACGTCCACCGTGGCACGGGCGTCGTCCAGCGCGCGGTGGGTGGGCGTCGTCGGGGAGCCCACGAAGGTGGCGAGCGTGCCCAGCTTGTGGTTGGGCACCTGGGTGCGGTCCCAGGCCCGGCGGGCCAGTGCCAGCGTGTCCAGTACGACCGGCTCACGCCAATCCAGGTCGAGGGCCCGGGCCGCCCCGCGCAGGTGGCCGAGGTCGAAGCGGGCGTTGTGGGCGACCGCCACCGTCGTCGGGTCGGCCAGGTGCGCCCACTGCAGGAAGGCGGCCACCGCCTGGGCTACCGGAGGGGCGTCGGCGACCATGGCGTTGGTGATGCCGGTCAGGACCGTTATCTGGGCGGGAATGGCGGTGCCCGGATTTACGAGCGTGGAGAATTCCGAATCGACCACCCCGCCGCGTACCTTCACGGCACCGATCTCGGTGATGGCGTGCGCGCCCGGGCCGCCTCCGGTGGTCTCCAGATCGACGACGACGAAGGTCACCTCACGCAGCGCCGTTCCCATGTCCGCGAAGGCCGCCTGGACCGGCTGGGACGGTGACGACGGCGTCCGTGCCGGCTCGCGTCGCCCACGGCCGAAGACGGCGCCGACGGACGGCGGAGGCGAGAGCACGTGTTGGACCACACCGCGAGGCTAGACTTGATCAGCAGCCGATCCGGCCGCGGACACGCCCGGCGCGTGTACCCGGGCGGCCGGCCAGTTCCCGACCGCGGATGCACACAGGAGGTCCCACAGTGGGTTACCGAGGTATCAAGGCCGCCGTCGGCCCGGCCATGGAGATGCTCTACCAGCCCTGGATTCGCGGTGAGGAGAACATCCCCGCCGAGGGCCCCGCCATCCTGGCCTCCAACCACCTGGCGGTCATCGACTCATTCTTTCTGCCGTTGCTGATGGACCGCGAGGTCGCCTTCATTGGCAAGTCCGACTACTTCACCGGCAAGGGCATCAAGGGCTGGGCGGTGAAGAACTTCATGACCGCCGTCGGCACCATCCCGGTGGACCGCTCGGGGGGCAAAGCGTCCATGGCGGCTCTGCAGGCCGGGATCGATCGACTGCGCTCGGGCGAGTTGTTCGGCATCTATCCCGAGGGCACGCGTAGCCCCGACGGGCGCTTGTACCGCGGCAAGACCGGGGTGGCGCGCGTCGCCCTGGCCACCGGGGCGCCGGTGATCCCGGTCGCCATGATCGGTTCCAACCTCGCCCAGCCCATCGGCCAGGTGGTTCCCTCCACCCGGCACCGGGTGGGGATCGTGATCGGTGAGCCGCTGGACTTCTCCCGCTACCAGGGTCTGGAGAACGACCGCTTCGTGCTGCGCTCCATCACCGACGAGATCATGTATGCGCTGATGTCCCTGTCCGGTCAGGAGTACGTGGACCTGTACGCCGCGGACGTGAAGAAGGCGATGGACGCGGAGAAGAAGACGGCCGCGGAGGTCGTCGACGAGATGCTGGAGGAGTTGGCCGCCAAGCGGCCGGCCGCCGCCCCCGTCGAGGCACCCGGCGGTCGTCCCGCCCCCGACGTCGAGGTCCCCGAGCCGCCGGCGGAGCCAGACAAGGCGGAAGACGACGAGGGGACAGAGGCGTCCGAGGACGATGCGGCAGAAAACGCGCCGCGCCCCGATGATGATTGAGCATGGGCACACCGTCAGTCCATATTCGGGACAAACGAGGCTGTCGTCGCCGTGCCAGTGTGCCAGTGCATTGAAATCATGCGATTTCAACGGACGCAATCAGGGATGCTGACCCCGTCTGTCCCGAATCTGGACACTTTCGGCGGTCGCGGCCGCGTACTTGCGCGGCAACCGGATGAATGTGGGAACAGTGAGCGCTAGGAACCCCGCCAGCGTCAAGCAGGCATGCGTGAAGCCGAGGTGCTCGGTGAGCGGACCACTGAGTGCAGGTCCCAGGACCAGGCCGCCCGCGTAAGCCAGGTTGTAGAGGGAGTAGGCGCCGCCGATAGCGGGAGGTGTGGCCATGGCTCCCTGAACGCCTATTAGTGCACTTGCCGGTGCCACCAGGAGTGCGATTGCGGAGCCTAGGCACACAAGCCCGGCGGTGATTACCGGGAGATTCGGTCCAACCCCGACTAGCAACAAACCCGCGGCCGCGCTTGCGGCGCCCACCAGCGTCAATGCTCTTAGCGACACGCGTGGCAGGCAAGCACCGACCAGTGGATTCAGACATGCGGCGACAAGCGTAAGCAGCGCGAACAGCAGGCCGATGCCCGCAGAACCTACGCCGAACTCCCGAGCCAGTTGCATAGGGAGCACCGGCTCAATGCATGAGGTTACGGCGGCACCTATGAGAATCAGCGCGACGACCGGCCAACATCCGGGCGTGCGCAACACATCCAAGGCGGTAGCGGGGTCGTCGCTGGGCGGTGAGGTTGGTCGGACGAACGCAAGTCGTAGCGCGCCGTCGATCATGAGCAGCGCGGCCGCGAGAAGAAAGGGAGCGGAGTGTCCGCCGAGCCCGGCCAACCAGCCCGCCAGGGGAGGTCCCGCCAACGCGCCGACCGAAACCATACTCATCGCCAGCCCGAGATAGGTCGCGCGTCGCTGCAGTGGCACGGTCGCGGCGATCAGTGACAGTCCGGCCACCCAACTCAATCCGGCGGCAGCTCCCTGGAGCGTGCGGGCCGTCAGAAGCAACCAGTAAGGACCACCGATGGTGAACAGCAGACACGCGCATGCCAGACCCACCAACGCAGCGAGCAGTGGCCCACGAGAACCGCGTTTGTCCACAACTCGCCCGGCGATAGGAGTGACCATCACCAGTGCGGCCGCATAGGCGGCGAAGAGCAGCCCGGTTGCCGAGGGGCCGGCCTCGGCCATGGCGGGGAGCAGGGGGAGTACGGGGATGAGAATCCCGTAGACGAGCATGTCGGTGAACAGAGCGACGCAGGCGACCACCACGGCCATGCGCGGGCTGGTTGTGGCATCGGAGGGTGTTGGTTGCATGTCCGGTCTTTCTCTGGGGTCAAGGCGATTCGATGTTGATCAGGCCGGCGACGAGGGCACGAGCCGTCGTTTCGCAGCACTCTGGTTCGGGGAGGTCCTCTGGTGTGAGCGCCGCGGTGAGCGTGGCGCCGTGCAGGAACGCCGTGATGCTGAACCGCCCGACGTCAAGCGGAGCGCGAAGCCGCTGTTCGCACTCGGTTAGGAGACGGGCGATTCGCTCCGACCATCGCGCGACGGCCGCCGTCTTCTGCTCCAGTCCGGACTTGACCGCCGGTGCTTGGGACGCTACAAGGACCGTGACGACGGCGAGCTCGCGGAAGTCGGTGTCCTCACGGAGCCTGCGCAGGTAGTCCGCCAGGAACGTCGTGAGCCGCGCCTCCGGCGGTGCTGAGGTGTCTAGCACGGCCAAGAGCGCCTCACCCCGGCTGTGCCATTGTTCGGCCAGGACGGCGTCCAGCAGCTCCCGCTTGCCGGTGAAGTGGTGGTAAACGGCGCCGCGAGTCACGTTTGCGCCGCGCGCCACCTCGACGAGCGAGCAGCCCTCCCAGCCGTCCTGTGCGAAGCGGTGCAAGGCGGAGTGGATGATGGCTTTACGGGTCTCGGCGGCCTCGGCGGCAGTGCGACGCATGCTTACAGGCAACCCTGTATGTATAATTTCGTCAAGTGTCTGTGCGGCACGCAGACCGCCGGTGTGGCAACAATTGTTGCTATGTCGGTCGACGCCTTCATGCCGCTGCGCGACGTGAAGAACCACCTGTCCGAGGTCGTAAGCCAGGTGGAGCGGGAGCGCAGCCGCGTGACGATCACCCGGCACGGGCGCCCCGCGGCAGTCGTCATCTCTCCAGATGACCTGGGGTCACTTGAGGAGACGCTCGACATCCTTAGCCGTCCCGCGCTAATCGAGCGGATCCGCGCAGGAGCGGATGATTTGGGTGCTCAGCGGGTGGAGACAGTCAGCAAGGACGAGTTGGTCGACTCCCAGAAGGGGTGAGTCCGTGCCTTACACGCTCGCGGCCTTACACGCTCGCGCTAGGTCCGGTTGTGTAAGTGCTTGGGTGGCGGTGCGCGGTTGGGTGGCGGTGTGTGGCTGTTGAGCCTGTCGG
>NZ_QMIN01000089.1:0-2098 GCF_003287795.1 Actinomyces sp. Z5 | reverse complement strand
CGCCGTAGCCGCCGGTTACAGCGGTCCAACGGGGCGTGGGCGGTCCAACGGGGCGTGGGCGGTCCAACGGGGCGGGGGCGGTCCAACGGGGCGTGGGCGGTCCAACCGGGGCGGTGTAAGCCCCACTCGCCCCACCAGCACAAACGACTTACACAACACGACCTAGGGAAGCTCCGGTCGTCGTGGCAGGGCCGCTGCCGACGGAGATCACGTCGACGGGCACCGTCAGTAGATCTGACAACTCCTCCTCAAGTTCCAGCAGGATCAGGATGTCCGCATCTGGTGGAAAACGGACCAGCAGGTCGATGTCCGAGTCTGGGCGATCCTCGCCGCTGGTTACGGAGCCGAACGCGCCGATAACCTCGCATCCATGCGAACCGGCCAACGCGATGGCCTCTTTGCGCCCAGCGCGCAGCAGAACTGAGGGGCGCACCTGTAACGCCTTTCGTGGCCGCTCCCGTGTGTCAGCGGACGGACGACGCGCGCCGGGCTCGATAGCGGCAATGAGTGGCTGGGTGACACCGGTGCGATCCGCGAGCTCGCGCTGGCTCAGCCCCGCCGCATGCCGACGGAAGCGGATCCAGTCACGTTCGGCGCGCTGCGTCACGCACACATGAAAACGCGCGTGTGATCGCCGAGCGTCTCAGCCATGCTGCAGCCCGACCGGTGTCGATGGGGTCCGGCACGTAACTTCCACCGACCTCGGCGGGTATCCGGGTTGGGGTGAGGATTCCGGGCGCGCGGGGGCGGCATCCCGATAGGATGGCCGCGATAAGCCCCATCACCTACGAAAGGTTTCCGATGTCGATCCGTCGCGTCGCCCTCCTCACCGCGGGCGGCTTCGCCCCCTGTCTGTCCGCCGCCGTAGGCGACCTCATCGAGCGCTACACCGAGGTCGCCCCCGACGTCGAGATCATCGCCTACCAGTACGGCTACCACGGCCTGCTCACCGGCAACTACGTCGTCATCGACGAGGAGGGCCGCAAGAACGCGGGCGTGCTGCGCCAGTACGGCGGCTCCCCGATCGGCAACTCCCGCGTCAAGCTCACCAACGCCAAGAACCTCGTCGAGCGCGGCCTGGTCAAGGAGGGCGTGGACCCGCTCGCCTTCGCCGCCGAGCGGCTGCGCGAGGACGGCGTCGACGTGCTGCACACCATCGGTGGAGACGACACCAACACTACCGCCGCCGACCTGGCCGCCTACCTGCGCGACCACGACTACGACCTGACCGTCGTCGGCCTGCCCAAGACCATCGACAACGACATCGTTCCGATCCGCCAGTCGCTGGGCGCCTGGACCGCCGCCGAGCAGGGCGCCGGCTTCGCCCTCAACGTCATCGGTGAGCACCGCTCCAACCCGCGCATGCTGATCGTCCACGAGTGCATGGGTCGCAACTGCGGTTACCTCACCGCCGAGACCGCCCGCCGCTACCACGAGCTGCTCAAGGACCGCCAGTGGGCCCCCTCGCTGGGCCTGACCAAGGAGCGCTGGGACGTGCACGCCGTGTTCGTGCCGGAGGCCAAGCTGGACATCGCCGCCGAGGCCGAGCGCCTCAAGGCCATCATGGACGAGCAGGGCAACGTCAACATCTTCCTGTCCGAGGGCGCCGGCGTCCCCGAGATCATCGCGGAGATGGAGGCCAAGGGTGAAGAGGTCCAGCGCGACCCCTTCGGCCACGTCAAGCTCGACACCATCAACCCCGGCCAGTGGTTCGCCCGCCAGTTCGCCGACAAGATCGGCGCAGAGAAGGTCATGGTGCAGAAGTCCGGCTACTACTCGCGCGCCGCCGCCGCCAACGAGGAGGACCTGGCCCTGATCAAGCAGATGTGCGACCTCGCGGTCGACTGCGCCCTGCGCGGCGAGCCCGGTGTCATCGGCCAGGACGAGGAGAACGGCGACCAGCTCGGCGCCATCGCCTTCGAGCGCATTGCCGGCGGCAAGCCCTTCGACATCACCCAGCAGTGGTTCGTCGACCTGATGGCCGAGCTCGGCCAGAACCTCGAGCCCGCCGCCGCCACGGACGGTGAGGCCTGAGCCGCCGGCTCATCTACAACCCAGTTAGAGGGGGCGGGCGGACGCGGGAGAACGCGTCCGCCCG
>NZ_QMIN01000088.1:6658-29424 GCF_003287795.1 Actinomyces sp. Z5 | reverse complement strand
GACTGGGGGCAGGTGCGCCGGCGCGCCCCCGGAATCTGCCTCAATGGAGCCCGGCCTTGAAGGCCGGGAAGACTAGCGGAGTATCCCGACGCCATGGCGGCCACGCTCGGCCTCAATGGAGCCCGGCCTTGAAGGCCGGGAAGACGCGCTGCGGCCCTGCGCCCACATCGCAAACAGGTCAACGCCTCAATGGAGCCCGGCCTTGAAGGCCGGGAAGACGTGCGAGCGGCCCAAATCGCTCGCGTAAGGGCCCTAGCCTCAATGGAGCCCGGCCTTGAAGGCCGGGAAGACGCACCGCCTGCCCCTCCTCCGGCAGCGAGCTGATATCGCCTCAATGGAGCCCGGCCTTGAAGGCCGGGAAGACTGAGATCTCCAAGCTGATCGACCGCCTCCAGAACGAGCCTCAATGGAGCCCGGCCTTGAAGGCCGGGAAGACGGTGCGCACCGAGATCCTGCGGGCCGGCGACAGGCTGCCTCAATGGAGCCCGGCCTTGAAGGCCGGGAAGACATATAGTTGGGGGTGTCAGCCAGCCACAGCCCCAAGGCCTCAATGGAGCCCGGCCTTGAAGGCCGGGAAGACTGTCGAACGTCGGGGCGCTGGCCGATGCGGTCGGAGCCTCAATGGAGCCCGGCCTTGAAGGCCGGGAAGACCGCCATTTTGCTTATGGTGGTGATGCATCGCTGGGGTGCCTCAATGGAGCCCGGCCTTGAAGGCCGGGAAGACGGGCGTGACGGCGTTATGGTTCGCTTGGATAAAATCGCCTCAATGGAGCCCGGCCTTGAAGGCCGGGAAGACCTGAAGGCCGATTGCCGGTCTCAACCGTACCGGTATGCCTCAATGGAGCCCGGCCTTGAAGGCCGGGAAGACCTGCACAAACTCTGCTAACGAGGTAGCCCCCATGAGCCTCAATGGAGCCCGGCCTTGAAGGCCGGGAAGACGCAGCTCGGTTGCCGCCGCTACCGGCATGGTCACGGTGCCTCAATGGAGCCCGGCCTTGAAGGCCGGGAAGACCGGTAATCAGGCGACGGTCGGCACCGCCGACCCAACGCCTCAATGGAGCCCGGCCTTGAAGGCCGGGAAGACGGGTGTGGACGCGCTCCACTCTCTCTAAGTCGCTGCTAGCCTCAATGGAGCCCGGCCTTGAAGGCCGGGAAGACTCATGAATGGGCAGACCATCATCGGCTCAGAGTTCCGCCTCAATGGAGCCCGGCCTTGAAGGCCGGGAAGACAGCTCGCAGAATACGCCGCGGCACGTCAACGATTCAACGCGGTCTCGCGAGCGCTGGCTCAGAAACGCCAGATCCGATCGCGCCCCATCGAGCGTCAACCACCAGAAAACCCCGCCATACCGCGAATTCGAGCGCTCCCCAGGAATCCGACCGGCACCCGAGCGCTCGCTAGACAACCTGCGCCTCCCGCGTAGGCAACCCCCGGCGACGCCCAACGAACGTGAAGCGATCCTCGCCGATCTCACCCAGATCCACAATCACCACCGAATCCTCATCCAGGTTCATGATCCTCTCACCGTCGGCGCGCAGGTGGACAAGCTCGCTGCGGGTCAGGTCGCAGATGAATACAGAGTACTGCAGCCGCTCACCGTTGGCCTCCATCAGTTTGCAGATGCGACGCAGCCGCCCCGGCTTGCGGATGTCGTAAGCAATGAGGTACCTGCGTCGGTTCGTCCTCATCGGGTCACCATCGCCGTGTACTCGTCCAACTCCCCCAGCATGACCGCACCCAGCACCCGGGCCTGGATGTCCATGACTCGGCGGTAGCTGGCCTTGTAACCGAACTGCGGATGAGTGATCTCCTGGTCCAGTCGGCGTTCGTATGCTCTGAGTACAGCCTTGCGGCCGCTCGTCTCGAGCATGCAGCCGCCGGCACGACTGCGGAAGTCGCGTGGACCCACCTCACCATTGTTCAGCACCTGCAATACGACGCTCTCGGCTATCAGCGGCCGGAATTCCTCCGCCAGGTCCAAGGCCAGGGCCGGACGACCGAACCGCGGCCTGTGGAACATTCCGTAGTACGGGTCGAAGCCGATACCCGAAAGCGTCACCGTCAGGTCCTTCACGAGCAGTGTGTAGCAGAAGGACAGCAGCGCGTTGAGTGGGTCCTTAGGTGGTCGACGCGTGCGCCCGTTCTCCTGGAAATCGCTGACATCCACACGCGAGCCCTTCCCGACCATCGCCGGAAAACTCGCGAAGTACAGGCGTGCAGCCGTCCCCTCAATGCCGAGCAGTTGCTGCGGAGAGTCTGCCTGCCTTGCTTGGATGGCGAGTTCCTTGAGCTGGTCACCAACACGCCCCAGCTCAGCACGCGCGTTGCGACGCAGCATCGTGCGACTGTTGCGGATCTTCCCGGAGATCATCCGGCGCGCGATCTCAAGCTGCTGCTCCTCGGAGGCGCGGAACTGTGCGATCCGCAGGTCTACGTTCTTGCCCGGCAGCCCCTCGGCCATGCCGGAGAACCAGCCTCCATAGCTGAACCACAATACCGGAATATCGCGGGAAAGCAGCGCCCTGACACCTTGTGCCGATACCGTCACGTTCCCGAACACGCACACCTGACTGACATCTATCAGCCGATAGCTCGCCTGCAGCTCGCCGGAGGATCGGACTTCGAGGCGGTCGCTGCGTACCCCCACCGTGGCGCCTTGCAACGTCACGTACACCGGGCGCCCTTCCAGCACCGGCGCCATTAGACGCTTCAATGGACGTCGCTGCCTTGGTGGCGTTTTTAGCGCCTCCAGCTCGTCGGGCAGGCAGATGCCCACCAGGGAGCAGCGGGCGCACTTCGGGCTGTCACGCAGCGGCGGAGGCGCGACCGGATCGGAGGCCACCCGCCATGCGCGCGCTACGGTATCCGTGATCTCCTGCATTGCCGCATCGTCCACGGCTATGTGCACTCGCTGTCGGGTCTCGGCGTACCAGATCTCGGCCCGCTCGACGGCGTAGCCCTCCTCGCGAAGCAGCAGCGCTTGGACCAGGGACTGCATCCGGTCGCTGGACCAGGCGCGACCATCTCGATTCGGATGTCCCTTCTTGTAGTCAACCGGAACGACGGTGCCGTCCCCGCCATCCTCCACCAGGTCCAGTCGGGTGGCCAGGCCGAGCCTCGGTGAGGACAGCGACACGGATCTGGCGACCCGGCCGTCCCACGCCTCGGACTTGTCAGGCAGATCCCCGGTCTCCCGGTCGACGACGCGATGCAGGTACAGGCCCTCCTCGACGTCGTCGCTGGTGGCGAACTGCTGCTGCACCCATTCCAGATGGAACAAGCGGGGGCAGTACACGAACTCATTCAGCATGCGCGCGGGGACTGTCTCCGGCAGGCCCGGCAGGTCCGGTCTGATGATGTCGACGCTCATGACACCGGCACCAATACGCCCGCTGATTTACCGCCGGCTGCCTGACGGCGCTGCGCGCAGCAGACATGGAAGATCCCGAGCAGGCGGAGTGCGGCGGCGTCCGGTGTCTTCGTCTCCCCTTTGCCCTCGAGAACCGGATGCTCAACAAGCGCCTTTATCGCCGCCGGACCGAGCGGTTCCTGCCAGAGTGGCAACCGCAGTGCCTGCCGCCGACGCTCGGCAGTGTGCCAGCCGCTGGTACGGGGTTGCCTTCCAGCGGCCGTGGTGGTCCACAGCGGGTAGGACATGAGCGCGAGCCACGTCGCTCCGGGCACGCCGCGCATCTCCGCCTTGCCCCGGCCGTCCTCGCCACTGTCCCAGTTGGCGCGATGATCCAGGTACTCACCGGTTACACCCGGCACCCTGCGCCACCCGACGAGGGCCTGACGCAGATATTCGGGATTGGACTGAACCAGCCGCAGGGGCTTGTCCAGCATGGTTGCCATGGATTGCTTGCCAGCGGGGGCGGTGAACTGGCTGATCGCGCCACGTCCCTGGGCGTCGGCGACGAGGTCCGTCACCAGGCTGGCGAGCCACTTCTGCACCACGGGCGGAACGGGAGGATCGCCGCCGAACCGTTCGTACAACTGTCCCTGTTTGAGTCGCAGTTTGTCGGGTGCTTCCCCAGGCGGTGGAAACTCCGGTGGTCCCCCGGGCACCACTACGTCCGCAGGGAGCTCCTGGACGATCTCCGCCAGTTCCTCGGCGACGGCGTCGACCGATGGCAGCTTCGAATGCAGCACCGGTGCCCGATCCGCAGGATCCCAGGACAGCCGAGCGCCTTCATCGACGAAGTCATGGATCAACCGGAGCGTGCCGATCGCAGCAAGAATGGCCAGCGGCGATTCACCGACCAGCGCGGGCAGTTTGACTTGGTTCATGATCCCTCCGAGGAAATGGTCATGTCGGCGCAGCGCACCACTGCCTCCAGCAGTGCCAAGCCCCACCGGCCGTAACGGTCATTGAGCCGGGCGAATCGATCCGCGTCGGTCAGATGCAGCCCAACTGGTAGGGGCACATCGACGGCGACCTCACCAATCGCCGCGCGTAGAACGCCATCTCCCCGGTCGTCAACGGGCGGCAGGAAGGGCCGGGCATGACCGTGGTGGCTGGCGATAAGGTGCTGGAGCAGCTCGGCGTCACCCGGATACGACTCCGCGAGCCCCTCCAGATGAGCCGTTACGATCGCCTCTGACCAGGCCTCGTGCCGGGCGCCGCGAGGCAGGCCGCTGAGGCGTCGGGCGCGTCGATGCCGGTCCCGGTCTCCGGGCGGCATGCCGGACTTCGCCAGCGGCTCCCGGGCGAGTTCGGCGGCGATCCGGCTGCCGTCGAACAGCATTGCCTGGAAGCGCAGGTCCACCTTGCCCAGGTCGTGCCAACGGGCCGCGTCAACGACGACGTGCCGCAGTTCGTCCGGCAACCCCAGGTTGGTGGCGATCTGCTCGGCGCGCTCGCCCACAGCCGCCAGATGCTGCGCGAGAGTCACACGCTGGTTGAGGGCGGAGCTGTCCGCCACATCCGACTCATCGACCGCGCGCCAGGCGGGTGCAGTCGTCGTGTGGTCGGCATCCGCGACGTTCGCATGATCCCCATTGGTACCAACGCCTCGCCAGTCGTCTGCGCGAACGACTCCGCGAAGCACCGGGATCGGCTCCTCCTGCCTGCGGTCGGAAGGCCGACGTTTTCTGTTCTTACGTCTTTGATCGACGTTGGAGGAGACAAATGCATCGTCGCTCAACAGCGCCTTTTTCAAGTACGCCATATCGTCCGGCGTCCATGGCTCTTCCGGATCGCCTTCTTGGGATTCCAGCCACGTACGCGCCGCCCCATGAAGACGATCCTGATAGGTCTGGCGATCCTCCGGATCCACCGCATTGCGCCAGTCGGCCACCAGGCCGCTCAGCCCCTCCATGGGCTGCAGCCCCAGTCGGCTCCCCGGGTCGGAATCCAGACGCAACATTGGTTGCCCACGTCTAAGGGAGGCCAGTTCGGAAACGTCCTTGACGGTCTCCTTACTGGAGGGGTTCCAGCCGAAGCGGTCCAGGCCGCCGTACTCGCACGGGGCGATAATCGTGTCTCCCGGCCGCAGGTCAGGAGCCGATACCGGCTCCCACCAACCGTCGGCCCGGCGACGCAGCACCTGCCGGTCGCTGTCGTCGTCTCTGAAGGGAATGTCATCGAAGTCGTCGTAGTCGTCGACGTCTGCAAGACCTTCCGACTTGCCCTCTTGCAGCCAGGCGCGTGCTGCCACGAACGACACCTCCACGCACTCCTCGCTCCGTAGCGGGATGGCATCCGCGACAGACCCGGCGTACGACAGCAGTTCCAACGTGTCCTCGCCGTCCGCCCCCTCGTTGCGCCGCACCAGCCCGGCCCGCCAGGCGATGGTGACAGGAGGGGTGGACTTGTCGATTCCGTGCAGGTAGGGGTCGACCGGCGGATCATTGGTCGGCGCCGGGTTTGTCCTCGCCCACGCATCCAGATGAGCGGGCAGCAGCAGCGGCAGCAGGGGCCGTGGTGCGCTCAGCCCATCGGGCACCTCCAGGTGGCGCAGCGCCAACGGCGACACGTCCAGCCCATCCTGCGCGACCTCGCGAAGGAAGTCGGCCGTGGCCACCTTGGCGGGACCGTATACGGGGGGCTTCTTGGCACCGTCCTCCAGCACCGTGATGGAGGCCGACTCGCGGTCACCCCGCCGGTTGACCCGGCCGAAGCGCTGTACCAGGGCGTCCCAAGAGGCGGTCTCGGTGACCATATCCGTGGCATCGAGGTCGATGCCGACCTCAATGGTCTGGGTGGCCACCAGAACCGCCTTGTGCGTACCCGGTTTCCGGTCGGCGCCGAACAGCTCGGTGACCCGCGCGGCGATCCCCTCGCGGTCTAGTGGGCGCGAACGTCCCATGAGCAGCAGTACCTCGACGCCATCCAGCCTCGTTCTTCCGGTGGTCAGCGCCTCATACACTTCCCGGGCGCGAGCCACCGTATTGCACACCACCAGCACCCGGTCACCCTCGGACTCATTGGGGGATTCATCGGGTTTTTCGGGCTCTTTGAGGAGGTCCCGTACCCGGGCAGCCATCTCCTTGACGATCTTCTTCTCCGTGGAGTCGACGAGCGTAAGGCGCTTATACGCGGTCAGCCTCTGCTTGGCGGTCTTATTCCGCAGATGCGAGTCCTCATCGAATGAGGCCTCCCAGGCATCGGAGTTCTTCTCGGGCCTCTCCGCGCTGGTTGCGCTCAGGTGGATGACCGAGCTCTCCGGCAGTCCCAACTGGTGGGTCGCGTCCGCCTCATGGGCGGAGGCCAGCGAGGTGGTGAAGGCCTGGGCCAGGTGGGCCTCGTCGATCATAATGACGGAGTCGGTGCCCACCAGTGCGGCGTCGATGGGTCGTCGCCCACGTGTGACCCCGTAACCGCGGAAGAACAGGCGACTGCCCACCTGGTCGACGGTGCCGGTGATGATGGCGGGCAGGTCGGGACGCGGCAGCCAGGCGGCATCCCAGGTCGCTCCGCCGCGCATCTTCACCACCCGCAGCGCGCGGTCCTCATCCGCAGACCCTGCCAAGTCACGCAGTCTCCGAGCCACCTCGAAGCGGACCTCGCCCTCGGTCGCCCCCTCCAGGGCGTCCGCAACGTGCCGCCCATGAGCCTCGGCCTGGTCGACCACGATGCGGCGGTCCACCACCAGGAAGATGCGACGCCGCCCCAGGCCAGCGGGAGCGTCGCCTCCGGCACTGAGTGCCAGGAGGAACACGGCCACATCCAGCATGGAGGTCTTGCCCAGCCCGGTGGGTACGTCCACGACCGCGGGCCAAGTGCCCTGTTCCACGGCCTGCTCGACCACGGCGGACTGCCAGGGGAACGGGTCATGCCCATGTACTTCCCGCATGAACTTCGCGAAATCGGTGGCCTTCATCGCCGCTCCTCCTCATACTCGGGAGCGAACAGCCCGACGCCGAAGTAGCGTCCCGCACCGGCCAGGACCGGCCCGCGCACGGGACGGTCGAAGGTCACGCGCGCATGCGTGTACAGGCGCCCCTGACACCGCTTGGGCAACTCCTGCGGTCTCAGCCGCACGGCCCCGTCCATCAGCGGTTCCTTGCTCACTTCAACTTCACGCGGCTCCGGCAGGCCGGCGTTGACGAAGGACTCGGCAACCACCGCGGCAAGGTCGCCGTGCTTCGGGTAGCGGTCCAGCACCAGGGGCGTGGCCGTTGCCCACGTCCGCGCGGGGTCCGTCCAGCGCTCGACGGTGGAAGTGAAGGGCCGCGTCTCATCCGGCGCGTACCGGAGCCGAAAACTCTGTTTGAATCCGTTTACGCGCAGCACGACCTCCCCTTCTGGGTCCTCTCCGAGAATGCCCCGCAGAATGCGTAGACGTTCATCATGCTCCAGCCCGGGAATGGCCACGGCCAGGGCCATGAGTTGCCCGTCGGCGTGCTCGTTGCCCACGAAGGGCAGCCCGAGGTAGGCCACATGCGGCAGTCCGGGGGTGCCGTGGCCGTGCAGTGCGGGAGGCAGTGGGTCCTCCGTCTGCCCCATGACCTTGCGGCGCAGGGCCTCGGTGAAAATGGGGACCAGATGGCCGGAGGGACGCAGCTCCTCGAATCTGAGTATGACCAGATCCGGGTAGGGGGAATCGAAGTCGTCCATGACAGGGGTCTCCTCACTGATCTCGTCGCTAGCCTCTACCGCCCCGACATCACGGTAGAAGCGGCGCGCACGCGGACCGGCGGCCTGCCATGCGGGCTGCTTGTCCTGGTACAGGGCGTTGAGCTCATCGAGGTAGCCGGGGTAGGGCACGCGGATACTCAAGGGGCCAGGCCCCGCAGTCGGCTCATAGGTGGTCAGGCCCGGCAGCGGCGAAGGATCGTCCACCCGGCTGAAGGCGAGTGTTGCCGACGACGTCGAGCGACCGAGGTACGGCACCCGCCGGGCGAGGTGGTCCAGTTCGGCTACGACGCCGTCGGACAGCATCCCGTCATCCGGCCAGTCGAACTGAACGCGGACGTCCTCGGGCAGGCTACTGATGCGCTGCCGGAATCCGCTGGTGCGTGCGGGGTGGGTCTGATGCCCGCCCTTATTGGCGCGTACGTTTGTTACGACGTATCCCCGGGTGCGCCGCTCACCCACCGAGGTGGTGGGGGACGCATGGATCAGCGGCGGCGCCAGGCACTCCAGTTCGGCGAGCGGTTCCAGTTCCTCCTCGCCGGCGACGGACCGCAGGGCTGCAAAGACCCGGGCCGGGTGGGGAGGCCATTCCGCCAGTCGCGGGTCCTCCCCTCCCCCGGCGTCGTAGCGCTCGCTCAGGAGCGTAATGTCCAAACGGAGGGTCATGTCACTCCCCCGTGGACTCGGCCTTGGTCAGGCTGAATTCGATCGCCTTAGCCAGGGATTCGTTGGGCTTCAGCTCCACGGTCTCCAGGTGCAGCGGCACTCCGGCGTCCAGGGCCGCCTGCAGTGCGTCCTCGTACAACTGGACCGCCGCGCTCGGGGACAGCGTGAATGACTCCGCGACGCCGCCGCGGCCGACCCACTCCAACTGCTCGGTCTGCATCACCAGGTCGCAGCCGCTGCGCAGCCACAGGCCGGCGTCGCCGAAGGCGAGACGGTCACCCAGGAGCCCGAATGCGACGAGCAGTGCTCGGGCAGCCTGGACGGCGGCAGGCTCCAGGGAGCCGAAGCCGAGACGCCGGGTCGCGGTAAGGCTGAGGACGGCGGTGCGAGTCGCCTCGCTGATGGTCACGCCGCCATGGGCGACGTCTGGGGCGATATTGCCATGTCCGATCTCGCTGAGCTTGGCGTCCTCCTTCTTCGCCTTCACGGCAGAGTAGGACCACTCATCACCTTCGCCACTACGGGATCCGGTGAGGTTCGCCGGGTCCATGCGCCCGGCCTTGCGCTTACCCTCCTCCGGGTCCCAACCAACGATCTCGCTGGCGTACAGGCGCGGGAACTTGGCCTGCCGCCCCTTGCGGTGGGAGTTCCAACCGCCGTAGACGAGCGTAGCGGGGTCATAGGTCAGCAGCGCGGTAGCATCCGCCAGCGACGCAGCCAGGATCGCCTTGCCGATCTCGGTACGATCGAACTTGGCGCCATCGAGCTCGCAGTCACGCCAGTAGGCGTCGAAGGCCCGGTGCGGTGCCTCCAAACCGATGAGCTCAAAGCTCGCCGCGCCTCCGTGCCTCATCCGCAGCATGGGCATGCGCACCGCACCCTGACGCCAGGCCCTCGCCTCGGCCTCCTCACAGCGGTTGGCCTGGGCCGGCACCTGGTCCAATACCACCGCCTCACGAACCTCACCATCGCAGCGCCGCTGCTCCCGGAGATAGCGGTCCTTGTCCTTGGCAGCGCTCCTTGCTATGGGGAAGGTGGGCGGATACACGCGCGTACCCGGCCCGCCGCTGGGCTGGTAGGTGGCTTCCATGCGGATCGCGGCCCACTCCGGGTCCCCGAGCTTGCTCCGCAGGGCGTCCAGCGTAAGTTCAGTCGTCATCATTGTCTCCTAAATCAGTTGCGGTGACTGTGGCTGTGATCAGGGGCGAGCTGTCGCGGTCCACGATCGTGAGCGTAAGCCGTCCTTGGGCAAGGCAAGCGATCCTTGAGCGACTGATTTTCCCGTAGCGCATGCGCCGACCGGCGGCACCGGCCGGCAGCCCGCATACGCGTCACGGACCGTCGCTTCAGGATCTCTCCGGAACTCTCCCTGTTCACGACCAACATGCTGTCAGGCGCCTCCGACACGAATCGGGCGGCCTTAGCGTTATCGGGGTGAGCATGCTGCTTAAAATCAGGGCTTTAGTTGGCGTGGTGCGGGAAAGTCGAGGCGTTCACGGTCCGGCTGGTCAATCCAGCGGCTGCGCTCGCCATCCGCGGAGTGGAAGAGCCGGCCGAGGACTGAGCTCACGGCCTCCGTGAGCACGGCTCTGCCCGATGTGTCAGCCCCCGCCACGCGGCCCGGTGGCCAGGCCACGCCCCAGGCGCGGCGGAAAACACACACCGCACGGCGGAACGCCGCACTCACGCCGATAATCCAGTACGCCGCAGTCGTCGCGGCGGCAGGAAAATGTCCAGAATCGGCACGAACGGGCTCGCGGCGCGCGGGCGCGCCGGAAGGAACCTTGGAATCATGCGGATCTGCAACCGACCCGACGGAGCGGCGGCGTCGTTCATGCCGAATTCGGACATTCGCGCCGACGATCCGGGCCTGAAGGAGGCGAAACCTGGGTGGAGCTAGGGGGATTCGAACCCCCGACCTCTTCCATGCCATGGAAGCGCGCTACCAACTGCGCCATAGCCCCTTACGGGTCTCGCCCTCGCGGGCGACGTCCAAACTCTACGGAGTCAGACGGTCCTCGAGCAAATCAAAAACGCGTGCCGTGCCTCACCCGCCAGTGCACGCCGGCATCACTCACCGGCCGACAGCGACTCGCCGGTGGGCGCACCCCGCCCGTGCGCACCCGCACCGCTCACCGCACGTTCCACTCGGCGAGCGTCCACCCGGGCACTCGCTCCCCCGGTACAACGACCCCGTGGCGGCAGTTGTCCAGGCCGCGCAGCCCGAACCAGGCGGAGGGGTCGAGCCCCAACAGGTGGGTGATGCCCAGCGTGATCGCCGAGCCGTGGGAGACGACCACCACGGTCTGGTCGTCGTCGGCCCGCGGAGTCTCCTCCAGAATGCGTTCCAGCGTGCCCCCCACGCGCAGCGACACCGCCTGTCGGGTCTCCACCCCGACGTCGGCCGGGTCCTCACCCCGCTTCCAGGCGGCATAGGCCTCGGGCCACTGGCTCTCCATCTCGACGCGTGAGAGTCCCTCCCAGCGTCCGAAGGAGCGCTCCAGCAGGCCCTCATCCAGTTCGATATCGATGCCGGCCAGGTCGGCCAGCGCACGCGCCGTCTCCTGGGCACGAGACAGCGGGGAGGAAACGATCCGCACCGGCTCCAGCGCGGCGAGTCCAGAGGCGGCGGAGCGCGCCTGCTCGCGGCCGATCGCGTTCAAGGGAATGTCGACGCGCCCCTGCACGCGCGCATGGGCGTTGTAGTCGGTCTGGCCGTGCCGCCACAGGATGAGTCTGGTAGACATCTCAGGCCTGGGCCGGTTCCGAGGCGAATTCGGGCAGAGGCACCAGCGGGCAGTCCTTCCACAGGCGCTCGAGCCCGTAGTACTCACGGTCCTCGGCCTGCAGCACGTGCACGACGACGTCGGCGTAGTCCAGGAGCACCCAGCGGGCCTCCTCGAGCCCCTCCCGCGATCGCGCCTTGACGCCCGCCTTGAACATGGCCTCCTCGACGGCGTCGACGATGGCACGCGCCTGGCGCTCGTTGGCGGCGGACACGATCAGGAAGATGTCGGCGAAAGGCAGACGCTCGGATACGTCAATGGCGACGGCGCTGTCCGCCTTCTTCTCGGTGGCGGCGCGGGCCGCGACGACGGCCAGCTCGACGGCGTGTTCAGTAGCGGGCACGGGGCTCCTTCTCCGGCTGAGACATCGGTGTTGGCCCACCACTCTACGGGCCGACTCGCGGCATGAAGCACGCAGGCGGCCTAGTGTGGCCAAGCCGACGTCCGCAGCAGAGCGCGGTACCGGCGAGTTGGTTGCGCCGGGCTAGACGAGCAGATGCGTCCAAGTATCGAGCACCTGCGGCAGCGAGCCGATGATGCCGTTGTGGCGCAGGAACCACACCACGGCGAGCACAACCAGCGCGATCACCACGGCCAGCAGCACGATCAGCAGCGTGCGTCCCGCACGCGAACCGCCCTCGGCCTGGGCGTACGTCGGCGCCGAGCTCGCCTCGGCCGGTGCCTGCACCGCTTGGCGCCGCGTCGACTCCGCCTCGGCCAGCGCCGGGGCCGTGGTCGCGGCGGTTTCGGTCCTGGCCTGGTCCGCGGCCTCGGAGCCGGCCGCGTCCGCGTCGGTCAGCGAGCGCCACTGCGGGTTGTCGATGCCACCATAAACCTCGACGTCCTCGGCTTCGTCCTCGCGGTCCTCGCCCGCGGCGTCCTGGGAGACCTGCAGCGCCGCGTCCGGCTGAATCACCGGCTGGACGGTGCTGAGCTCCCCGGTGTCGGTGTCCACCGTGCGCACACCCTGGGCGGCGGCGGGAATGCGGACGATCGGGCGGCGGGTCGGCACCTTCGGCTCTTCGTCCTCCACGGCGGGCTTTTCGTCCTCCGCGACGGGCTCGGCGGCTTGGTCGTCGGCGGACTGGTCGTCTGCGGTCTGGTCGGACTCTTCCGCGACGTGCCGGTGCCGCAGGGAGCGGCGCGTGGGGATGGGGGCCGCCGTATCCGGCTGCACGTCCACGATCGGGGCGTCAACCGCCTCAAGGACCCCGGTCGGCAGGCTGGCGATCTCTTCCTTCTGCGCGTCGGTCAGGGCGGTGTCGGCCGCCTGCGGGGAGGGAGCGCCGGGCACACCCGTCACCGGCCAGG
Source organism: Actinomyces sp. Z5 (assembly GCF_003287795.1). NCBI lineage: Bacteria > Bacillati > Actinomycetota > Actinomycetes > Actinomycetales > Actinomycetaceae > Actinomyces > Actinomyces sp. Z5. Next base: position 16,580 of record NZ_QMIN01000088.1, on the reverse strand, counting down.
CGCCCGCGGATGCAGCCGTTCCTTCGACGGCCGGAGCCTCCACGGCTGCGGGCTCCTCAGCGGGGGTCTGCGCCGGGGTCGGGGCCGACGGCGACGCGGCCCGGCCGAACGACTCGGCCTGCGCGGGGGACGCGGCTTTGGATTCCGCCGGTACCTCAGCCTTGCGGACAACCTCAGAATCTGCCTCGTAGCCGGCGTCGGCGCCGACTTCCTTCACCTCCGGCGCGCCGGCCTTCGACTCGGCCGCCTCCGGCACCCCGGCATGCTCCGGCGCGCTGACCTCCGGCTCAGCAGAGGCAGGCTCCGACTCGGCGGCCACCTCGGCTTCTGCCTCCGTAGGCTCCCCGGACGCGGCCTCCTCAGGCTCCGCCGACTCGGCCGGGCTCTCGGCGGTGGCGGGAGTCGGCATCGCCGCCTGCTCGGCAGGAACGGCGTCGGCGGGCGTCGCGGCGACGGCGTGCTGCCCGGTGGCCTCGTGCGCAGGCACACTGATGACGGGCTGGTCGGCCAACGGATCCTGGAGGGCGCGGGCCTGCTCGGGAGTGATCTCCCCGGCTTCAAGCGCCTGCTGCAGCGCCTCCGCCTCCTCACGCAGGCGCCGCATCTCCCGGCGAGTGAGCAGCGGCTGCTGCCCGGTCAGCATCGCCTCACGCTCGGCGGCGCGCTCCGCCTCCCGGATGGCACGACGGCTGCGACGCGGGGCAGCCCCCGAGCCGGACTCGGACTGGTTGACGTCGGTGTTCTCACTCACCTTCGCTCTCCTTCCTCAGGGACTGCTCGCGCGCTACGTGGGCGGTCATCGACGTCGTCGACGCCGACCGCTCGGCCACGCGGTAAAGACCATATTTGCGGATGTACTGGACGACGCCGTCGGGCACCAAATACCAAACGGGACCGCCGTGGCTGACCCGCTCGCGGCAGTCGGTGGAGGAAATAGCCATTGCAGGCACCTCCACCAGAGAGATCTTGTCCGCGGGCAGACCCGTGTCCGTGAGCACGTGACCGGGCCGCGTCACCCCCACCATGTGCGCCAGGGAGAGGATCTCCTCGTTGTCCTTCCAGGTCAGGATCTGGGCGAGGGCGTCGGCACCGGTGATGAAGTACAACTCGGCGCCCGGGTACTCCGCCATGATGTCGTGAAGCGTGTCGATGGTGTAGGTGGTGCCACCCCGGTCAATGTCCACCCGAGAGACCGTGAAGCGCGGGTTCGATGCGGTCGCGATTACCGTCATCAGATAGCGGTGCTCGGCCGGAGAGACGCGCCGGTCCTTTTTAAACGGCTGCGCCCAAGTGGGCACGAAGATGACCTCGTCCAGTTTGAAGACGTCCTGTACCTCAGAGGCCGCCACGAGGTGGCCGTGGTGGATCGGGTCGAAGGTGCCGCCCATAATGCCGATGCGCAGGGGACGCGCGCTGCCGCTCACAGGCACCTCACTAAGGTGTCGGTCTCCACGCACACTCCTCCGGTTCGTTCCGCACGCCGAATGCGCGCGGGCGCCTACATACTGCCACGTTGGGACCAGCATGGCCGATTCTCACACGCGGAGCGCCACTGTTATCAGGCCAACGACAACCAAAAGCTGACACATCCGAGCACTCAAAACTCGCACACGGCAAACCGAGTATGGCTACGATCACATCAGGCTGTCGTCATCCTCCTACCGCTTCTCCCAACGACACCTGACTGAGTCCCTGCCAGGCCAGCACCGGTGAAGACAACGCAGGCGTTGCGCGGAAAGCCGGCCGACGGCAGCTCTGGCCCCCACCCCGAAAGGAGACCACGATGATCTGGTTCCATCTGGCCGTCGTCTTACTGTTCATAATCATCGGTGCCCGCATGGGCGGTGTCGGCATCGGTCTGGCCGGCGGCGCCGGCATCCTGGTGCTGGTACTGACCGGCGTGCACACCTCCACCGATGACGCCCCCTGGGAGGTCATCGGCATCATCATGTCGGTGATCTGCACGGTTGCGGCGCTGCAACTCGCCGGAGCCATGGACCACCTGGTCCACCTCACCGAGGTGCTACTGCGCAAGCACCCCAAGCAGATCGTGTTCCTCGCACCGATCGTCACCTACCTGATGTCGTTGCTGTGCGGTACCGGGCACACCGCCTACTCCGTCATTCCCGTCATCGTGGATGTGGCCAAGGGGCACGGCATCCGCCCGTCGCGGCCACTGTCCATCGCCGTGGTCGCCTCGCAGGTGGGCGTGGCCGCCTCCCCCATCTCCGCGGCCATGGTGGCCCTCGTCGTCGCCCTGGAGCCGATCAACATCGGCTACCTGCAGTGCCTCGCCATCGTCATTCCCACCACCTTCATCGGCTGCATGGTCGGCGCCGTCGTCGCCTACTTCCAGGGCAGCGAGCTGGAGGACGACCCGGTCTACATCGAGCGGAAGGCCAAGGGCCTGGTCAAGCCCTCCACCGCCGCGGCCTCCGACTACCAGGCCGCCCCCAGCGCGGTGCCCAGCCTGTTCATCTTCCTGGGTGCCCTCATCGCGGTGGTCGCCTACGCCACCATCTCCTCCCCCGAACTAAACATCATGTCCGACCCGCCGATGGGCTCCACCCCGGCGATCATGACCATCATGCTGGCCACCGCCGCGATCATCTGCACCGCCGCGAAGAAGCCGACCACCCAGATCGCCTCCCAGGACACGTTCCGCGCCGGCATGACCGCCGCCGTGTGCATCCTCGGTCTGGCCTGGCTGGGCAACGCCTTCGTCAACCAGTATGAGGAGACCATCTCCAACGCCCTGTCCGGCCCGTTCCAGGCGGCCCCCTGGCTGGTGGCGGTGTTCTTCTACTTCGCCGCGCCGCTGATGTTCTCCCACGCCGCCACCACCCGCGCGTTCATGCCGCTCATGGTGGCGCTCGGCCTGCCCGGGACGGCGCTGGTGGCCTCCTACCCGGCGGTGGCGAACTACTACCTGCTGCCCAATTACCCGACGACGGTCGCCGCCATGGAGATGGATGACACCGGCTCCACGCGCGTCGGCAAGATGGTGCTCAACCACCCCTTCGTGCTGCCGGGCACCGCATCCATCATCGTGTGCGTGGCCCTGGGCTTCCTCATCGCCCCGTTCATCCTCTGACCACGCCGCCCGGGGCGCGCAGGAATGGGCTCAGAGTCGCCGCCTACGGCCCACGCTCACCAGCGCGCCCCGGGGCAGCACATTGTTGGGGTCCAGGGACTTGGGCACGGCATTGAGCAGGATCGAGAAGACGGCGGGCTTGCGCTGGGACAGTTCGATGCGCCCGCCGTCGGCCTCCACCAGGTCCTTGGCCAGCGCGAGCCCCACGCCAGTGGAGCCGTGCCCGGAGACGTTGCGTTCGAACACATTCGGGGCAATGTCCTCGGCCACGCCCTCACCCTCGTCGGCGACGTCGATGAAGACGCCGTGCCCACCATTGGCGCTGCGCACGTTCACACTGGTGGTGCCGTCGCCGTAGCGCAGCGAGTTCTCAATGACGGTGGCCAGCACCTGTGCCAGCGACCCGGGCGTGGCCAGCACCGGCATGCCGACCTCGTCGGTGAAGGTGATCTCGCGTCCCGCCTCGTGGAATGCCGGCTCCCACTCCTCGCGCTGCTGGTCGAACAGGTCCTTCAGGTGCAGCGCCTCGGTGGTGCCGCCGCCGGCGCGCCGGGAAATGCGCAGCAGATCCTCCACCACACCAGCGAGCCGGTCCACCTGCTCAATACAGGCACGGGCCTCCTCGCGCACCTCCTCCTGCGTGGACAGCAGCTCAATCTCCTCCAGACGCAGGCTCAGTGACGTCAGGGGCGTGCGCAGCTGGTGGGAGGCGTCGGAGGCGAACTGGCGTTCGGCGGCGATACGACCGGCCACGCGCTCGGCACTGCGCACCAGCTCGGCCTGCACCAGGTCGATCTCCTCGATGCCGGACGAACGCAGCCGCGGGCGCACCTGCCCGGATCCGAGCTGCTCGGCCTCGGCCGCCAGGTAGATCAGGGGGGCGCTGATGCGCCGCGACGCCCTGGCCGCGACGATGTAGGCGGCCACCAGCGCCACCGCTGCCAGACCGACCGTGGTCAGTACCACGACCATGATGACCCGCAGGTGGTCTTCACCGTCGGAGGAGGCTCGGGGGGCGACGGCGATCCAGGCTCCGCCCAACGGCACCCCCAGGAGGAGGACGGCGACGGAGACCGCCGCCATGGTCATCTGCATCGCTCGGCGTTGCATTGTCCCTGCCTTCACAGACGGTCGCTTTGAGTTGTGGTCGGTTCCGGATCCGGCGTTCGGTCAGACCGCCAAACGGTATCCGGCACCGTCGGCCACGAGCAGTGCCGGGGCATCGGCGTCGTCACCCAGCTTGCGGCGCAGCCAGGTGATGTGCATGGCCAGCGTGTGCTCGGTGCCGGTCGGGTCCTCGCCCCAGACCTCCTTGAGGATGTCCTCGGTGGGCAGCACCTGGCCGCCGCCGCGCACCAGCACGCGCAGCAGCTCGAACTCCCGCGTGGTCAACTGGAGCTCATCCCCGCCGACGAAGGCGCGGTGGGCGGCGATGTCCACACGAATGTTCCCGGCGACCAGCTCCTCCTCGATCGCCTCCCCGGAGGCACGCCGCACCTGGGCCCGCACGCGGGCGAGCAGCTCGGCCAGGCGGAAGGGCTTGGTCACATAGTCGTCCGCGCCGGCGTCGAGGCCAACCACCAGGTCGGTGTCCTCGCTGCGGGCGGTGAGCATGAGGATGGGGATGGTCAGTCCCTGGGCGCGAACCTGCCGGGCCACGTCCAGGCCGTCGATGTCGGGCAGGCCGAGGTCGAGGACGATGATGTCCGCCCCGTCCAGGTCTTCGAGGGCGCCCTTGCCGGTGCCGTGAGCGTGGACCTCATAGCCCTCACGGCCGAAAGCGCGGGCGAGCGGCTCGGAGATGGCGGGGTCGTCCTCAACGAGAAGCACAGTCGTCATGCGCAGGATCGTATGCGACCAAGGCGGCAGGCGTCATCCTCCCCGCGCAGGAGGTGTCCCGCCTCAGGACGGGGCGAATACCCGGGATCGGTGGGCCTCAGGCCAGGGCGAGCGCCCACGGGGTGACGTTGCCCAATCCCTTGGCAACCACCTCGTGGCAGGGGTGAACCGTGTACTTGTGGGCGTCCGGGCCGTTGAGAATGTCCATGGCGGTGGCCTCATCCATGCGGATGCCACCGGGCTCGGCGGTGTCCACCAGCCGGGAGGCGAGGTTCACAGGCGGACCGAAGACGTCCCCGGAGCGGGAGACGACCCGTCCCTGCACCAGGCTGGCGCGCACCCGCATCATCTCCGGGCCCGACTGGAGCTCATCGACGAGCGCGGTGACGACGTCGGCCGCCGTGGTCAGATCGTCGGCGATGTACATGACCGCATCCCCGATGGTCTTGACCACACGGGCGCCGCGGGAAGTGACCACGTCGCGGGCGGTGGACTCGAAGTCGTCGAGCATCTCCGAGAGCTCCAGCCTGCCCATGGTCTGGGCGCGCTGGGTGAAGGAGACGATGTCCACAAAGCCCAGGGAGCGGATCAGCGGGTAGAAGTCGGGTCCGGCGTCCTCCCGGCCCCGGCGGGAGACCTCCGAGTCGGTGCGGTCCAGCAGCGACGCCAGGTGCCGGCGCCACACGTAGATCAACTGCTGGGACAGGGAGTCGATCATCTCGTCAATGTGGTCCAGGGCCACCAGCCGCGCGGCAGTGTCGTCCAGGTGCAGGCGCTGGGAGATGTCGGCGACGAGGGTTTCCAATTGCCAGAGCACCAGCCGGTCCATGGTGAAGGACTGAGCGCGCAACAGTTCCAGGACGCTACTGGCGGCGAGCCCGCCCCCGGGCGCGTGCGCGGACGGCAGGCCGTCGTCGGTCTCGTCGATCAGGTCTGCGATGGTGCGCAGGGCTACGGCGTCCTGATCGGTGAAGCAGATTTCGTCGGGGTCGACGTCGGCGAAGCCCATGGCGCGCCAGAAGCGGCGGGCCAGATCCATCCCGGTGCCGGCGCGGTCGGCGATCTGCCGCAGGCTCAGGCTGGGGGTCCCCTGCAGTAGCCGCTGCTCGTGACCGCGAACCGTGGCCCAGGCGTCGTCGGCCGGGGCGCCCGCTATGGATGCGGCCTCGCCGGGATCGGAGTCCCCGGCGGGGGTGCTCGGGCCGGGCGTCTGCTGATGGGTCACCGCGCAAGAGTAGCGCACATCACACGCACGCGATCAATCGTTAGAGCAAACAGAAGGATTCGAAACTCCGGTCAGGCACCGCCGGCTCGGCCGGCCTCGCCGTCGCTCACATCCGCCGCACGCACGCCCGTCACCTCCCCCGCGGTGACGACGACGCGGCGCGCAGCGGTGCCGTCGCCCACCTGCAGGACCAGGCCGGGGGCGAGGTCGACGGCGGTGCCGGTGATGGTCTCCGCGGGACCGGTGACGCGCACGCTCTGTCCGAGGGTGGCGCAGGCGCCGCGCAATTGCGTCCCCAGCGCGCCCGCGCCGGCGTCCGGGTCGCCGTTGCTCGCCTCCCAGTCGGCGAGCAACTCCGCCAGGTGGCGTCCGCAGTCCTCCAAGACCGCCGCGGCCGCGGGTGCGGGGGCGCCGAGTGAGGTCAGGGAGGCGGCCCAGGGCACCGGCAGCTGCGCGGCGGGCTGGGCGAGGTTGATGCCGATGCCGACGACGACGGCGGGTGCCTCGCCCCGGCGGGCCGGGGCGGCGGAGTCGGAGGCCTCGCTGCCACCGGGCGCGCCGATCAATTCCGTGAGGATGCCGGCGACCTTGCGGCTGCTCCCCCAGCCCGGCACCTCCGCGGGCGCCAACGCCGCAGGGGTGGGCACGGCGACGACGTCGTTGGGCCACTTGGTGGCCACGCTCCAGCCGGTCGATTCCAGGCGGGGGGCGAGGGCGCGGGCGACGGCGAGGCCGGCCAGCAGCGGAAGCCAGGCCAGGCTGGCGGCGGGCACTAGCGGCCGCACCACGATCGAGGCGGTCAGTGCACCGGTGGGCGGCGTGGTCCAGGTGTGGTCGGCGCGGCCACGGCCAGCGGTCTGGGCGACGGCCCGCAGGGCGGACAGGTGGGGCCAGGCGGCGGCCGCGGCGGGGTCGAGGGCGCCGTCGGGGCCGGTCAGCGCCAGCCGCAGGTCGGTGTTGGTCGAGCCGGTGCGCTCCACCACCACGAGCCGGCTGAACGGGGAGCAGGCGGTCATGCCACCAGCCTATGCGAGCACCGAGGTCGGTTGAAGGTACGGCCGAGGTGGTGGTGTCAGGGGGTGGTTTGAGCGCCGGTGTTGGGGCCGGTCGTCGGTGTGATTGGTGCGCCCACTCGGCGGCCGAGGCGCCTGGCCCAGTGATGTTGTTCGAGTCCCTGTGGTGAGTCTGCACACTCCAGAAGTGAGCGCCGCGACAGAATCCGCGGAATTGTGCGGATTTGACCTGCGGCTCTAGTGTCATGACAGTGCTCCAGTGTGCAACGAGGGCCTCGTTGCACACTGGAGCGATGTCACCGGAATCGGGCCGAGAAACCACTTCCGCGTATTTCCAGGGGAAAACGGCGGTCAGCCGAGTCTGCTCGGATCACCCTTGCGTGCAGACCGGCGCTAGTGCGCAGACACGCTCCGCCACCAACCTCGCCGCCGACGTGCCGCGCCCGACCACATGGAGTGCTACCCACCTCAGCACGCAACTACTACCGACCTGGCCGGGCCACCCACGGACGCTCCCGCACCACGCAGCCCAACCCCCTACGGCGTGGCCGACCACACCCCATGGACTTACCCGTCTAGGGCGGTCCAAGTAGAGCTTCGCGGTCCAACGCGCCAACCGCTGACCCGAGCACACCAGCCGCCACCCGCCAGCCCACCACACCCCCAAACACGAAGGGCCACTTCGTGCCGAGGTCCTTCTACGGCCCAGCCGGCAGTCAGGCGCCGACGCGGATGGTGGGCATGCCGATGGCCACGGGCGCAGCATCCGGCTCGGGCGCAGTGTGCGCCTCGCGGCGGCGCCGCTCCCAGGCATCCCCGGCCCGGGTGCGCCGCACCTCGAACAGGGCGGGGCCGCCGTCCAGCCAGATGCGGTCCCCGGCGCCTCGGCCCTCACCGTCCACGGCCGCCCCGTCGGGCACGGTGCCGCAGCGGGCGGAGTCGGCAATCAGGTTGTGGGGGGCGCCGTGGGTGACGCGGACGGTGAGCATGTCGCCGGGCCGCGGGGCGCCGCCGGCGTAGTCGTCCGCAGCCAGTCCGGCCGGCAGGGCGGCGTGCACCAGGCGGTTGTCGTCGGCGCGTCCGGAGACGCGCGCCGTGGCCTGGTCGCGGCGCCCCTCCCCCTCGGCCACGAGGATCTCGACGACGCGGCCCTCCTGGCGCTCGTTCTCCTCCTGGGTGATGCGGCGCACCAGTTCGTCCAGTCGGGCGTAGCGCTCCTTGACCACCTCGATCGGCACCTGGTCGGGCATGCCTGCGGCCGGGGTGCCCGGGCGCGGAGAGAACTCGAAGGTGAAGGCGGAGGCGAAGCGGGCCTGTTCGACGACGTCGAGGGTGGCCTGAAAATCCGCCTCGGTCTCGCCGGGGAAGCCGACGATCAGGTCGGTGGTGATGGCCGCCTCGGGCATCCGCTCGCGCACGCGCTCGAGAATGTTCAAGAACCGCTTGGTGCGGTAGGAGCGGCGCATGGCCCGCAGGATCCGGTCCGACCCGGACTGCAACGGCATGTGCAGGCTGGGCATGACCGTCGGCGTGTCAGCCATGGCGTCGATGACGTCATCGGTGAAGGCGGCGGGGTGGGGACTGGTGAAACGCACCCGCTCAATGCCCTCCACGGCGCCGGCAGCGCGCAACAGGCCGGCGAAGGCGCCGCGTTCACCGAAGCCGACACCGTAGGAGTTGACGTTCTGACCCAGCAGGGTGACCTCGATGGCCCCCTGGGCGGCCACGGCCTCCACCTCCGCCAGCACGTCCCCGGGGCGCCGGTCGCGCTGCTTGCCGCGCAGGGAGGGCACGATGCAGAAGGTGCAGGTGTTGTTGCAGCCCACCGCGATGGACACCCAGGCGGCGTAGGCGGACTCGCGCCGGGTGGGCAGGGTGGACGGGAAGACCTTCAGGGACTCCTCGATCTCCACGGCCGCCTCGCGGTTGTGGCGGGCGCGCTCCAGCAGGGCGGGCAGTACATCGATGTTGTGGGTGCCGAAGACGACGTCGACCCACGGCGCCCGCTCCACGATCCCCTCCCCCATTTGCTGGGCCAGGCAGCCGGCGACGGCGATCTGCATACCGGGGCGCTCCCGCTTGACGGCGGCGAGCTGCCCGAGGTTGCCGAACAGGCGGGTGGCAGCGTTCTCCCGCACCGAGCAGGTGTTGATGATCACCACGTCGGCGCCGCCGTCGCCGGCGGCGGTGGCGCGAGCGGCCGCCTCGGGCACGTCCTCGGCACGGCGATATCCGGCCTGTTCCAGCAGGCCGGCCATGTGCTCGGAATCGTGGACGTTCATCTGGCAGCCGAGCGTGCGCACGTGGTAAGTGCGCAGGTCGTCGCCGGCGCGGGCGGCGGTGGCGGGAACATCAAGCATGGTCATCGTGCGCAGTCTAGAAGCCGCGGCGCCCACCGCAGAACCAGGCCGCCCCGGGCCTGCGCCTCGGGCCCCAGCCGTGAGATTTGTAATACCAGCGCACAGCGCCTGTTACAGGTTGGAAACATGGCCGGACCATTCCCGACACGGTCGCGGTATGTCATGAGCCGCATGAGTACCTCCCCGTCGCCCGCGCCCAACCGCCCCGCCGACGCCGGCCCCGCCGACGCACTCATCACGGATGCCGCGCCGACCGCCGCGGGCGGGAACGACGTGCTCGTCGAACTCGTCGGCGTCAACAAGCACTTCGGCGACCTGCACGTGCTCAAGGACATCAACCTGTCGGTCACCCGGCAGGAGGTCGTGGTGGTGCTCGGCCCCTCCGGCTCCG
>NZ_QMIN01000088.1:0-6389 GCF_003287795.1 Actinomyces sp. Z5 | reverse complement strand
GCCGCACCATCAACCGGCTGGAGTCGATCGACTCCGGCACCATCCGCATCGACGGCCAGGAACTGCCGCAGGAGGGCAGGGAGCTCGCCCGGCTGCGCGCCGAGGTCGGCATGGTGTTCCAGTCCTTCAACCTGTTCGCCAACAAGACGATCCTGGACAACGTCACGCTGGGCCCCATCAAGGTGCGGGGCGTCTCCAAGCCGGAGGCCGAGGCGGAGGCACACCGACTGCTGCAGCGCGTGGGGGTGGACTCCCAGGCGAACAAGTTCCCGGCGCAGCTCTCCGGCGGGCAGCAGCAGCGCGTCGCCATCGCGCGCGCCCTGGCGATGCGTCCCAAGGTGATGCTCTTCGATGAGCCCACCTCCGCCCTGGACCCGGAGATGGTCAAGGAGGTCCTCGACGTCATGGCGGAGCTGGCCGCGGAGGGCATGACCATGATCATCGTCACCCACGAGATGGGTTTCGCCCGCCAGGCCGCCGACCGAGTGGTCTTCATGGCCGACGGCGCCATCGTCGAGGAGGCCGCCCCCGACGAGTTCTTCACCAGCCCGCGCACCGAGCGCGCCCAGGACTTCCTGTCCAAACTGATCACCCACTGAAGTCCCGCATCCGCTCACCACTAGCACCGCCCACCGATAGGAGGTCGGCATGCATCCCCTCAACCACTCACGCCGCCGCAGCCCGCGCGATGTGCCCGCACGGCGGCACCCCCGCTCCCGGCCGGCGCGCCGCGCCCGGGCCGTGCTCGCCGTCCTCCTGGGGCTGACCCTGGGCGTCACGGGACTGGCCGCCTGCTCCGGCGGCGACACCTCCGCGCACTCCATCCGCATCGGCATCAAGTTCGACCAGCCCGGCATGGGCCTCAAGGACGGCTCGGAGTACACCGGCTTCGACGTCGACATGGGCCGGGCCATCGCCGCCAAACTGGGCTATCAGGAGGACGAGATCGTGTGGGTGGAGGCCGTCTCCGCCCAGCGAGAGACCATGCTGCGCAACGGGCAGGTGGACATGGTCATCGGCACCTACTCGATCACGGACGCGCGCCGGGAGAAGATCACCTTCGCCGGCCCCTACTTCATCGCCGGGCAGGACCTGCTGGTGCGCTCCGACTCGGACATCTCCGGTCCCGATGACATGGATGGCCACATCCTGTGCTCGGTGGAGGGCTCCACCTCCGCCCAGACGATCCGCGACAACTACTCCACGGGCACCCTCCAGCTGTTCCCCGTACGCTCCTACTCCCAGTGCGTGGAGTTCCTGGCCGCCGGCACCGTCGACGCCGTGACCACCGACAACATCATCCTGGCCGGATTCGCCGCCCAAGACAATTACACGGGCAAGGTGCAGGTGGTCGGCAACGCCTTCTCCGAGGAGCACTACGGCGTCGGTCTGCCCCAGGGGAACCCCGACCGCTGCCTGGCCGTCAACCAGGCGATCACCGACATCATCGCCGAGGGCACCTGGAGCCGGCTGCTTCAGGACAACGTCGGCACCGCCTTCGACCCCGATGCGACCCTCAACCCGCCGACGGTCGACGACTCGCTGTGCGAGTAGGCGGCCCGGAATCGGCAGGAAGGAAAGGAAGAGCCATTGGGTGAGCTGCTATCCCAGTACGACGTCCTCGGCGCGTTCCTCGTCAACATTGAACTGACACTCTTCTCCGCGATCGGCGCCGCCCTGCTCGGCACCATCCTGATGATCATGCGGGTTTGTCCGATGGGCTCGCTGCGTGGCTTCGCCGCGGCCTTCACCAACATCGTCATGAACATCCCGCTGACCCTGATCATCCTGGCCTGCTCGCTGGGGGTGTACGGACAGCTCGGCATCGTCGTCTCGGGCCGTTGGGGCGACCAGTGGCTGGCACGCAACTCCTTCTGGCTGACGGTCATCGGCCTGAGCGTGTACACCGCCACCTTCGTGTGCGAGGCGCTGCGCTCGGGGCTGAACACCGTTCCGCCCGGGCAGGCGGAGGCCGCCCGTGCGATCGGTCTGGGCTTCGGGCAGACCATGGGGTCGATCATCCTGCCGCAGACCCTGCGCGGGGCGGTGGCCCCGCTGGGCAACACCCTGATCGCGTTGGCCAAGAACACCACGGTCGCCTCGGCCGCGGGCGTGTCCCAGGCGGCCTCGGTGATGTCGGACATGTTCGAGTTTTCCCCGCAGCACCTGCTGGCGATCTTCGCCGTCTTCGCGATCGGCTGGACCATCATCGTCCTGCCGATCGGACTGCTCACAACCTCTCTGTCCCGGAAGCTGGCGGTGGCCCGATGAACGACCAGTCCCTCCTGTTCGACCTGCCCGGTCCCCGGGCCCGGCGCCGCGAGCGCATCGGCAACGCGATCGGCATCGTGGTGCTGGTGGCGCTTGGGGCGTGGGTGATCGTCGCCCTGGCCGCCAAGGACCAGTTCACCGCCGCCCGCTGGGCGCCCTTCCTGACCGTCTCCGCCTGGACCGACTACCTGCTGCCGGGCCTGTGGGCGACGCTGCGGGCCGCCGCCGTGGCGCTGGTGGCCGCCTTCGTCTTCGGGGTGGTCTTCGGGCTGGGTCGGCTGGCCGACGCCCGCCCGGTGCGCTGGATCAGCACCGTGGTGGTGGAGTTCTTCCGGGCGGTTCCCGTGCTGGTGCTCATGCTGTTCTTCTACTTCATGTTCTCCCAGGCGTCCTTCGTGCCGGCCACCTCGGCCGCGTTCTGGGGCGTGGTCACGGCCCTGACCCTGTACAACGGGTCGGTGGTGGCCGAACTGGTTCGCTCCGGCATTCACTCCCTGCCCTCCGGGCAACGTGAGGCGGCCCTGGCGATTGGGCTCACGCCGGCCCGCTCGCGCCGGCTCATCGAGCTGCCGCAGGCACTGGTGGCGATGATGCCGGCCATGATCAGTCAGCTGATCGTGGCCCTGAAGGACACGGCCCTGGGATACATCATCACCTACTCCGAGCTGCTGGCCGCAGGCAGCCTGTTGGGCAGCGCCAAGGCGAACCTGATCCCGTCGCTGATCGTCACGGCCGTCATCTTCGTGGCGCTCAACTTCGGCATGTCCTGGGCGGCGCAGCGCCTGGCCGACCGGCTCTCCCGCCGCACCAGCGAGCAGATGAGCACGGTCACCGGTATTGCCACCGCCGCGGACGTGGCCGACGTCCCGACCCCAGCGCTGCCGGTCCCGCCGCGTCCGGAACGCTCGGGACGACGGCCCCGGTAAGGCCTGCCTACTCCGCTGTTTCCTTGGTCGCGTCCGTCTGGGCCCGCGCACGCTGCTGGGCCAGCCGGGCGTCGTGCTCCGCGGCGGCGGCGAAGGCGGCGCCCGGTGCGGCCACCGAACCGAAGCTGGCCAGGTCGCGGCGAAATACGGCGGCGGCGAACCAGTCCATCATGATGCGCACCTTCCGGTTCAGGGTGGGCATGGCGTACACGTGGTAGCCGCGGTGCGCGGTCCAGGCCGGCAGACCGCGCAGGTTATGGCCCAGGATGCGAGCCACCCCCTTGCCGATGCCGAGGGAGGCGACGGTGCCGAGGTTCTCGTGGCGGTAATCGGCCAGCTCCACCGACGCATCGGGGTCGGCCGCGAGCGTGGCGGCCAGATTGTCGGCCAGTACCTTCGCCTGGCGGACGGCGTGCTGGGCGGTGGGGGCACAGGTGGCGGCCGGGTCCTGGCTGGTCAGGTCGGGCACGGCCGCGCAGTCCCCGGCGGCCCAGGCGCCGTCTACGACGACGCCGTCGCGGGCCACCTGCAGGGTGGGCAGGGTGGTGACGCGCCCGCGCCCCTCGATGGGCAGGTCGGAGTCGGCCAGCACCGGGGCGGCCTTGACGCCGGCGGTCCATACGATGGTGTCGGCGTCGAACTCGGTGCCGTCGGACAGGACCACGTGCCCGTCCACGCAGGAGTTGAGGAAGGTGGACAGGCGCACGTCGATGTCGCGCTCGCGCAGCTGCTGCAGGCCGTAGCCGGACAGCTCCTCGGTCAGTTCCGGCAGGATGCGGCGAGTGCCCTCCACCAGCACGAAGTGCACATCGCTCTGCTCGACGCTGGGGATCTTGGCGACGGCGGCCCGGGCCATGTCCTCGAGTTCGGCGATCGCCTCCACGCCGGCGAAGCCGCCGCCCACGAACACGAAGGTCAGTAACCGCCGGCGGCGGTCGTGGTCCCAGGTGGAGGCGGCCTCCTCGATATTGGACAGGACGCGATTGCGCAGGGCCAGGGCCTCCTCCACCTGCTTGAAGCCGAGGGCCTGCTCGGCCAGGCCGGGAATCGGCAGGGTGCGGGCCTCGGCGCCCAGGGCCAGCACCAGGTGGTCGTAGGCGAGCTGGTAGGGCTCGGGGACCACGCGCGTGGATTCGGGGGTCGGGGGCGTGATGGTGATGTTGCGGTGGGCGTGGTCGATGCCGGTGACGGAGCCGGTCAGGATCGTGATGCCGTCCAGGCCGCGGCGGTGGGAGGCGACGACGTGGCGCGGCTGGATGGAGCCGGCCGCGACCTCCGGCAGGAAGGGCTGGTAGGTCATGTATGGGCGCGGGTCGACGACGGCGATCTCGACCTCGTCGGTGTTCAGCCGCCGGCGCAGCGCCCGGGCGGTGGTGAAGCCGACGTATCCGCCGCCCGCGATGACCACGCGGGGCGGGCGGTGGCGGCCCTGGTCGACGGCGACGGCGGGCACGTGCGGACGCGGCGAGCGGATGGTGACGGCGAGGGCGGCGCCTGCGGCCGCCAGGCCGGCGGCGCCGAGGGTGATGGCGACGGGACGTCTCATAGGGAAAATGTAAGGGTTGCCTTACGTAAGGAGAAAGCGGCCTCGGCGCCGCTACCCATGATTCGCCTCACACCCGCGCCCAAACGCGCCGATACCAGCACTAGTCACGTGCCGCAATGCCTCCCGCACCTCCGCCAATGTCCGAGCAAATAACGCTTGCGAAACCGTGACGTGGCTGTTTTACTGCCCATTGTCTCAGCCATTGACCCAGGAACTTGAGTGATGCGACTTCGTAGTCTCCCCCGCCGTACGACCGCACTGGTCGCCGTCTCCGCCCTGACCGCCGCGGCGGCATGCTCCTCCCCCACGGCGACGGAGGCCGACTCCTCCGCTGCCGCCTCGCCGAGCCGCGCCACCTACGGCACGCAGGCCCCTTTGGTGGGGAACGCGAATTTCGAGGCGGTAGGCCTGACCGCGACCACGTTCAGTTTCAAGGCCGAATCGGGCACGGTCCGCGCGGACGAGCTCGGAATCACCTACATCGACCCTCGCACAGACGATTCCGCGGACCTGACGGTACGTCGCACCCTGTGGGACGGCACCGAGGCCTGGTCCGCAGCCGTGGCGGTGCCCGACGGCGCCGCCGACATGCAGGCGCGGTTGAGCCTGGACCCGGCAATCGGGGTCGTCTCGGTCTGGTTCTCCGGCCCGGACGCGCCGAGCGAGGACGGCGCCATCATCCTTAGGAACACCGACGCCATGTCCGGTCAGGTCACCTGGCTGGACGTGGAGACCGGTAGGGCCGTCTCCGAGGATCTGATGGTCACCGCCTCCGATCTTGCGGGCGTGTCCGTGCGCACGAATGAGGACTTCGTGGGCGCTATCGTCATGGAGGACGACTCGACGACCTCCGGCCTGCTGCATGTCGACGCCGACCTCACCTTGGCGGGCTCGGCCTGGGGCGACCTGATCTCGGCTGAGGGCGACTTCCAATTGAGCGGCGTATCCCAGTGGAACAGCGTGCCTTTGTTCACACTCGTCGACAAGAATGACGGCAGCAACAACATCGTGCAGTTCGGCTCCACCGAGCTGCTGACCGCCGACAGTGACGCCATCCGGTTCATCCCCGGCCCCACGCACCTGGGTCTGAAGCACGATGAGGACCTGTGGCTGGTGGATGATACGGGCACCGTCGTCGAGGTCGACACCAGCGCCTGCGAGCTGGGCAACAACCACCAGTACCCGACAATCTCCGACACGGCACTGTATGCCGGCCTCGCTCGCGTCACCCTCGGCGACATGTCCGTGGAGTGCCTGGCAGACATCGCCCCCACCCCGGACGCCGCGATCGTCGGGGAGTTCTCCGACGGCAACCTGCTGCTCGCATCAACCCTGTCCAACGCGCAGGTGCGCGGCACCTGGCTGGTTCCGGCCGACCGTTCCGAGGCCGTGGAACTGGACAGCCTCGGCCCGGTTGAGGTGCACTCGGACCACGTCGTCAACATCGTGGACGGCTCCGAGAGCACGTTCGTGGACGTCTACGACTACCGCGATCTGCTGCCGACGCAGCAGTGACGTCGACCGCAGAGCACGGCCGGGCAGGACTAGGCACCAGGGCTAGGTCGTGTTGTGTGAGTCGTTTGTGCTGGTCGGGCGGTGCTGGCGATGTGGGTGGTGGTCTGGTAGCGGATAGCGAGTTCGTCGTA
>NZ_QMIN01000087.1:0-4085 GCF_003287795.1 Actinomyces sp. Z5 | reverse complement strand
GGCGTCGACGGCGAGCTCATCCGCCGCGTAGGCGACGATGGTTTCCGCTACCCGCTCGCCGTCGACCGCACCGGCGCCTACAAGGTCCGCGCCGGCGAGATGCTGCGCGTGTGCATGACCAGCGACTTCTTCCTGCGCCAGGCCGACCCCTGGCGCGAGGAGGCCTGGGACATCATCCGCGCCCGCCCGGACGTGAAGTTCTTCCTGCTCACCAAGCGCCCCCACCGCGTCGCCCGTTGCCTGCCCAGTGACTGGGGCGACGGCTGGGACAACGTCATGCTCTCGGTGTCGATTGAGAACCAGCGCCGCACCGACCAGCGCCTGCCCGTGCTGCTCGACCTGCCCTTCACGCACAAGGGCGCCATGGCCGCGCCCCTAATCGGCCCCATCGAACTGGGGCGCTATCTGTCCGACGGGCAGATCGAGCAACTGATCGTGGGCGGAGAGAACTACGGCGGCGCCCGGCCGCTCGACGTCGACTGGGTCCGCTCCCTGCGCGCCCAGTGCGAGCAGGCGGACGTGTCCATGACCTTCATTGAGACCGGTTCCACGCTGATCAAGGACGGGCGCACCTACCGGATGGGCCCCAAGCGCAACCAGTCCGTGCAGGCCCACCGCTCCGGCCTGTCCTACACCGCGCAGGATCGCCGACCCTGGCGCCTGCGCGCCCCGCTCGGCTGGGAGATTCCCGCCGCCGAACTGCACGTGCCCCAATTCGACGGCGACTGCCTGAACTGCGGCTCCCGCCCCATCTGCAACGGCCTGTATCGGGGGCGCTGCGCCTGAGGCGCTTCGTTTCCCGGCGCCAAGCGCGCGACAGTCGGGGCAACCGCGGCTAGGCTCGGATCATGACGACGCTTCCCTGGTCCGCAGGACACTGGCTGAACCCGCCCGCCGCAGTCGAGGAGAGGGACGGAGACCTGCTGGTCACCGCCGTCGAGAAGTCGGATGCGTGGCGGCGCACCAGCTACGGCTTCATCGTCGACACCGCCCATGCCCTGCTGGCCCCCTTCGAGCAGAACACCGCGGTCGAGGTGGACATGACCGCCGCCTTCACCGAGAACTTCGACCAGGCCGGCGTCATGGTGCGCGTCGACGCCGAGAACTGGGTCAAGGCCGGGGTGGAGTTCTCCGACGGCGCCTGCCAGCTCGGCGCCGTCGTCACTGCCGGCAACTCCGACTGGTCGGTGGCACCCGTGCCCGACTGGCAGGGCAAGCGCGTGCGTGTGCGACTCAGTCGCGCGGGCGATGCGATCACCATGCGTGCGGGGCTCATTTCGCCCGACGGCACCGCTGCACTGCGCATGGTGCGCCTACTGCCCTTCCCGGAGGACGCCGTAGCCGAGGCCGGCCCATTCCTGTGTGCTCCCAGTCGAGCCGGGCTGACCGTGCCCTTCCACGCCTGGCGGGTCACGGACGCGGACATCTCCCTTCACTGACTTCCCCTAGCGAGGGGATGTTCGCCTGCGGAAGGACGGATCTTCACGCCGTAGAGGCCGTGAGGGTCTGTCGAGCGAACTCGGACCTATTGACTCCGGCTCGGGCGGTTGACGGAGTACCGGGCGAGCGTTACGGTACAAGCGTTCGGGCGGGCCGGAGATGGTCGGTTATCGGACCGGCGGTTCGGGGTTCGAGTCCTCGTCGGCATTTCGTCGGTAGCTCAAGGGTAGAGCGGTCGGCTCCGGTCATCGTGCCACGCCCGCTCGGACAGTCCGCCAGGTTCACGCCCGCTCGCGCACATGTTGCCCGGGCCGATGGTGTGGGGGGGGGCGTGGGAGTCGGCGCGGTGGCAGGAACACGAGTTTGCGTCGGATACACGAGTTCCGGAGCTTTGCACGTACACAGCGCACGCGAAGCTCCAAAAGTCGTGTCTTTGCAGAGAACTCGTGTACGAGACGCGGCCCGGAGTCGGAGGGCTCTGAGACGGTCTCGCGTGCTGGTAGGGAGCCGGTTCTGGCGGGCGGCCTGGTGGGGCGGGTGTGTCACCTCACAAACATCACCGGTGAGGATGGATTGAGTTCCGGGTGTGTAGGGGTCTACACTCCTGCGAGTCGGCCACGGCCGATATGCGCGAACGGTGCGCCGGCGGGCCGGAAGGTCTTCGGTTATCGGTATTAGTTGGTTCGACCCCAACCCTCCTCGGAGGATCCGGAGGCCGAACACACGCCCGCCTCCGCCGTTCGTGCAGCCTGAATACGGGCGCACCCCCTGTGCTCGTGCGGGATGGCGGCGGGCCGAAGCCGGTCGGTTATCGCTCTCCAACAGCGCGGTTGACACCGCTTGTCCGGCGGGCAAGAACACGCCCGCCGCCACCCCGGCACATCTCATATCCCCGGAAACAGGAAAGGAGAGGGAAGAAGAAATGGATTTCTTGAAGGGCATCAGTACTCGGCGCACGCCGCAGCGTGAGTTGGCTCGAACCGGCCAGGTGCGTAACGCCGCCGGCGGCTACGGCTTCGCGCTCGATGACGCCGCCCGCCTGCGTCGCTTCCTGATCCTGGGCGTGGACGGCGGTACCTACTACACCGACGCCCGCACGCTGGCACTCGAGAACGCCGAGGTCCTGCACCGCATGGCGGTCGCCGACCCGCAGGGGCTGGTGAACACGATCATCGAGGTCTCCACCGCCGGTGCTGCGCCGAAGCAGAACCCGGCGCTGTTCGCCCTGGCGTACGCCGCCTCCGTGTCGCAGGCCCGTGACGCCGCGCTCGCGGCGCTGCCGCGTGTGGCCCGCACCGGAACGCACCTGTTCACCTTCGCCACCTACGTCGAGCAGTTCCGTGGATGGGGGCGCGGCCTGCGCCGCGCCGTCGGCTCCTGGTACACGACCAAGACCGCCGAGCAGCTCGCCTACCAGGCGGTCAAGTACCGCCAGCGCGACGGCTGGACGCACCGCGACCTGCTGCGCCTGGCTCACCCGGCCGCCGCGGAGGCCGACATGCGCGCCACCCTCGACTGGATCGCCCACGGCACCGTAGGGGAGGAGACGCCCTCCCTGATCGAGGGTTTCGTCAAGGCTCAGGAAGTGGATGCCGCTCGGGCCGACGCCGATGCCACCTGGGCGCGGATCGTCCGCGACTACCGCCTGACCTGGGAGATGCTGCCGGATGCGGCGCTGGCCCGGCCCGAAGTCTGGGATGCGCTGCTCGACGCCGGGGTGCCGCTGACCGCACTCATGCGCCAGCTGCCGCGCCTGACCCGACTGGGGCTGCTGCCCGCAATGGGTGGACGCACCGATGAGGTCTGCGCGCAGTTGACCGACACCGAGCGCCTGCGTGCCGCCCGCGTGCACCCGGTATCCGCGCTGATCGCCCAGCGCACCTACGCCTCCGGGTTCTCCCGGCGCGGCAAGAGCGCCTGGACGCCGACGACGAAGGTCGCCGACGCGCTGGACGCCGCCTTCTACGCGGCCTTCGGTGCCGCGGAGAGTGCGGGGAAGCGCACCATGCTGGCCGTCGACGTGTCCGGCTCCATGGGTATGCCGATCTCCGGCATGGCCTTGACAGCCCGCGAGGCGGCGGCCGCGCTGGCGCTGGTGCAACTGGCCACCGAGCCGGGCTCCGCTGCCTTCGCCTTCTCCAGCGCTCGCCCGGGATACTGGCAGCCGGCCGCCATGGCCCCGCTGGACATCAGCCCCCGCCGTCGTCTCGACGACGCGCTGAAGGTGGTGGACGCGATGCCCTTCGGTGGTACGGACTGCGCACTGCCCATGCTGTACGCCGCCGAGCACGACCTGGAAGTGGACACCTTCGTCATCTACACCGATAACGAGACCTGGGCCGGTGACATCCACCCGTTCCAGGCGCTGCGTCGCTACCGCGAGCACAGCGGCATCCCCGCCAGGCTCGTCGTGGTGGGAATGACCTCCACGGGCTTTTCCATCGCCGACCCGGACGATGCCGGCATGCTCGACGTCGTTGGCTTCGACACCGCGGTGCCGAGCCTGATCACGGAGTTCTCGCGGGGGCTCTCAGGTGGGCTCTGACCCGCTGCGCACAGTGCGCAACCGGAGGGCGGCCGTCCCAGACGGGGATGGCCGCCCTCCGGCACGCTCAATGGGAGTATCCGACCCGTTGGCGGCCCGG
>NZ_QMIN01000086.1:0-3691 GCF_003287795.1 Actinomyces sp. Z5 | reverse complement strand
CCCATGAGACTCAACCGTCCCAGAAGTCATGAGACTCAACCGTCCCAGAAGTGTGGAGACAGCACAGTACCCCTGGGTGCCGAACCGTCGTCGCAGGTGCCGAAGCGTCGGTGCCAAGTGCCGAACCGTCGTCGCAGGTGCCGAAGCGTCGCTGCCAAGTGCCGAACCGCCGTGGAAGCACACGAACCGTCAACACGAGCACCCAAGGACGTCGTCGGGCGAAACAGAGAGTCGGACTGGCAGCCAAAGGCAGGCTGCGCCCGGGCATGGCTGAATGCACGGACGAGGTCCCGGGCGGTAGCCCCATAGCACCGATGAGCGCTCCTGCCATACGTTCCCCAACGCGGTGCGCACGCGTCACGATCTGGACTTCGACAGCGTCGGCTGCTCTGGCTCAAACCGCCCAGTAGTTGCTCATTGAGTCGAAGTGCAGTACGTGCAGACGTTCGGGGGTGAGCATGACGGGCGTGCCCGTGACCCGTGCGGTGAGCTCACCGAGCACGGCGCGCAATGCGTCGGGCGCCAACGGCGTCGGCGCCTCCGGCCGGTAGTAGGCAACGGTGATGTGGGGCGTGAACGGCCCGGACGGGACGATCTCGTCGAACAGGGGGCGAGCCGAAAGCAGCTTGCGATGCTCGCCCTCATCCACCGCTCTGATCCCGACGACGACGCTCGTGTTCATCAGGCTGAAGACCGCCGTGCACCTGGTGCGGATGGGGCCGATCGTGCGCGCCCTCGCAACCAACTCCGCGGCCTTCACCGCGCCGCCAAAACCCTCCCGGACAGCCACACCGACCGGACTCGAAGGCGGTCACGACCGATCTACGCTCTCCGACAAGGGGTTGGTTATATCGACTGCAACGATGGCGACTTATGCCCCTACTGGAGGCTGCCGTCGTTGGAGACCAGGATCATGATGAACTCGACGAAGGCCCAGATGCTGTTACCAGCGGCGACGAGCGAGCCCAGCAGCATCAGCATCCCGGCGGTGGAAGCTGCGCCGTCCGACACATTGCCGTAGGCATCGACGTTAGTCCCCAGGACCACCCCGCCGATGATGAGCAGCACAATCGCCGCGCCAACCAGGCACAGGTGAATGATGCCGTTGCGGGTCTGGCCCCGATAGAAGTTGTGGATGCCCAGGGTCCCGAGGAAGAAGGCCAGCACCGCCGCGGCGACCTTCGACTTGGGCTCGACGTATCCGCCCTGCCCATAGGGGTCGCCGTATGCCGGCGCACCGTAACCGGGGGCCGCATAGGCCGGCTGCTGACTGTATGCCTGCTGGCCATAGGGATTGCTCGGCTGCCCACCGCCGTACGCAGGGGGCTGCGGCTGGCCGGGGTTATTGGGGCTCTCGCTCATGAATGTTTCCCTTCAGACGGGTTGGACTGGGCACGGGATGATCGCAGGTCGCACCGGTAACACAGCCATCCCGCGACATGCTCGTTACCCGGCTAGCCTCTCCCCCACACCTCCCGACGCGCAAGCCGGTTCGTACAACTGAGGGTGACGCAACACCTTGAAACGCACGGCGCGCCGTCGAAAGTGCTGCGCATCACACGGCTTTGGGGCAGTATCGGGACATGAGAACCATCGACGTCGCCCCGCTCCCACTGTCGGACCTCGAAAGCCACCTGGATGAGGTCGCCACCCGACGCCTGCGCGACGGCGTGGCCGCGGCCCGTAACCTCCTGGAGGGACGCACCGTCTGGACCATCACGCCCACGTCCGCCGCAGCGTCGGGGCCTGCGGAGATCGTCGCCCCACTGGTCGGATACGCGCTGGACATCGGCGTGGACGCCCGCTGGCTGGTGCTGGACGCGCCGCGCGAGTTCAACACGATCGCGGCCCGCCTGCACGCCGGCATTCACGGCGACCGCGGCGATGGCGGCAAGCTCGCGGAGAAGCAGCGCGACATCTACGAGCACGTGATCGCCTCCAACGCGGAGAACATCGTCGACGACATTCGCGACGGCGATGTGGTCATCCTGCACGACCCGCCCACGGCCGGCCTGGCCAAGGCGCTGAAGGCGGCCGGCGCCGCCGTCATCTGGCGCTGCCACCTGGGCGCTCAGGACACCGGCGACGCCGGCCAGCGCGCCTGGGCCTTTCTGGACCGCTACCTGGAGGAGGTGGACCTCGTCGTCGTCTCACGCCCCAACTACCGGCCGCCCTTCGTGGAGCCGGAGCGCTGCGTGGTGATTGCCCCCTCGATTAACCCCGACTCCCCCAAGAACCGAGTGCTGGACCTGGACGAGTCCTGGTCGGTGGCGAGGCTGGCGGGCGTGTTCGCCGGCGAGCCGCCCTTCGACGCGGTCGCCTTCGTGCACGAGGACGGGCGCCCCGACGCGCTTCGCGAGTTGCCCACGCTCGCTGGTGCGGGCCTGCCGGTGCCGCAGGGCGTGCGCGTGATCGCGCAGGTGTCCCGCTGGGACCGCCTCAAGGGCGCCAAGGAGCTGATCGACGCCTTCGCGGACAACGTGGCTACGCTGCCGGCCGACGCGCACCTGCTGCTGGTGGGGCCGGACCCGGACCCCGAGCGCGACGCCGAAGCCGCCGCGGTGCTGGGCGAGGTGCTGGACCGCTGGGACCTGCTGCCGGAGTCGGTGGCCTCGCGCGTGCACATCGCCGCCGTGCCCATGCACGACCGGGATGTCAACGCCATGGTGGTCAACGCCGTGCAGCGAGTGGCCGACGTCGTCACCCAGCGCTCCCTGGTGGAGGCCTTCGGGCTGCCGGTGGCGGAGGCCATGTGGAAGAAGGCGCCCGTGGTCGCCTCTGCGGTAGGCGGCATTCAGGACCAGATCGACGACGGCGTCGACGGCGTGCTGGTGGATCCCGCCGACGGCGCCGCGTGGGCACAGGCCGTGGCCGACGTGCTGCGCTTCCCGGAGCGGGCACACGACATGGGGCTGGCAGCGCACGAGTCCGTGCGCCGGGAGTTCCTGCCCGACCGCCACCTGCTGGAATTGGTCGACGCCATCGCCGGCGCCCTGGAGTGAGCAGAACCACACCGGCGGCGGGGCCGTTCGCAAGACGACGGCGCCGCCGACGTCTGCCCGCGCCCCGCCCCACCGACGGTTATCCACAGAATTGATCCACAGGTTTGTGCACAGACCTGGTGATGCCGAGAATGCCGCCGCTTGGCCTGTGGGCGACCGTCGGAACACCCGCCCCGAGGGCGTGAGACCCGGCGTCCAACTGGGCGCACACCTCGCCGAGCGGTCAGTACCACCGCCACCACCGGCCGGTCAAATCGTTGCAATTACGCGGTTCTACGACGCCGCCTCCGAGAATCGATCGACGCCAATCCGCGCGAGCGCGCCACTTTCACCGCTACTGGCGAGGCCGCCGCGGCTGCACCAACTGCAGCCTGCACGGACATTCATGATCATCCACCCACGCGGCGTGCACAAGAAGTTATCCACAGGCAATGTGGATGCGACCGCGCCTTTGCCGATTCGTTTGCCGCCGGGTCGGCCGGCAAGCACGAATGCATCCCGCTCGGCAGTCGGACCGCTTAAGAGCTCTTCCGGTTTGCGGGTGTGGAGGCGGGGGTTGGGTGGTGTCAGGCACGCGGGGAGCCTGTCCGCCCACGAACCGCCGTCGGCGCTCGTTCCCGCGCGTGGCGGCACAAAGTGTCCAGGATCGGCACAAACGACTCCGACGCGGCCCGCGGCCATGGGCAGAA
>NZ_QMIN01000085.1:0-8633 GCF_003287795.1 Actinomyces sp. Z5 | reverse complement strand
CCCGCGCCGGCACCGGATGCGCCGGCGCGGGACGGGGGATGGGGATCAGTGGTCGATCTCGACGACGACGTCGTCGGCCTCCACGTCGGCGTCGGCCACCGGGACCACGCCCGCCAGGCTAGCCGTGTTGGTGACCACCAGGATGGTGGTGGGGTCGTATCCGCCCTCGCGCACGACCTCCAGGTCGACCTCGGCCAGTTCCTGGCCGCGGGCCACCCGCTGCCCCACGGTGACCTTCGGCGAGAAGCCCCTGCCTTCGAGCTGGACCGTGTCCAGGCCGACGTGTACCAGCAGCTCCACGCCGTCGTCGGTCTTGATGCCGTAGGCGTGTCCGGAGTCCATGACGGTCACCAGGGTCCCGGCAGCGGGTGCCGTGACCACGATCCGCCCGGTGCCGTTGGGGCGCACGGCGACACCGCCGCCCAGCGCGCCGGAGGAGAAGACCGGGTCGGAGACCTTCTCCAGTGGCATGGCCCGGCCCGCCACCGGGGCGCCCAGGGTGGTGGTGGGCTCAGCGGAGGCCTCCACGTCCTCTGCGGTGTCCTCGTCGGAGTCGGAGTCGGCGGCCGCGTCGGCCTCATTGAATCCGAGCACGAGCGTGAGCACGAAGCCGATGATGACGGCCACGGCAATGCCGATGAAGGTGACCACCACGTTGCCGTACTGAAGTAGGGCGGGCATGGCGATCAGGGAGGGGAAGACGAAGGCGGAGGAGGCTCCGCCGCCGATGGCGATGATGGCGCCGCCCACGGCGCCACCGATGCAGCCGGCGATGAAGGGACGCTTCAGCGGCAGGTTCACGCCGTAGATGCCGGGCTCGGTGATGCCGGCGAGGAAGGCCGACAGCGCGGCCGGCCCGGCCACCTGGCGCATCTGCGCCGAGCGGGTGCGGATCATGACGGCGAGCACGGCGGCGGCCTGCGCCAGGACGGCGGCGAACAGCGGGGCGGTCATAACCGAGTAGCCGGGGTTGTCGTAGTCGGCCAGCATGATGGGCACGAAGCCCCAGTGGATGCCGAACATGACGAACACCTGCCAGAAGGCGCCCATAATCGCACCCGCGGCCCAGGGCGCAATCCGGAACAGGGACTGGATGCCGCCGGAGATGCCGTTGGACAGCGCGGTCGTGACCGGGCCGATCGTCATGAGCACCAGCGGCACCATGATGGCGAGCACCAGCAGCGGCACCATGAAGTTGCGGATGGTGCTGGGCAGCACGCGCTTGAGCCAGCGTTCGAGGTAGCCCTGAATCCAGGTGGAGAAGATGATCGGCAGCAGGGATGACGTGTACGAGGCCATCACCACAGGGATGCCGATGAAGGTCACCGAGTCCGCATCTGCCAGGGCGACGATGTCGGGGTAGACGAGGGCGCCGGCGATGGCGACCGCCGTGATCTCGTTGGCCTTGAAGCGGCGTGCCGCAGAGATCGCCAGCACGACCGGCAGGAAGTAGAAGACTGAGTCGCCGGCCGCGTTCAGGATCGTGTAGGTGGTGCCTTCTTCTGACATCCAGCCCAGGGTGGTCAGCAGCGCCAGCAACGCCTTGATCAGGCCGGCACCCGCCAGGGTCCACAGCACCGGGTGGATCAGCGCGGAGATGAGCTTGATGAACCGGTCGAAGAGGTTTCCCTCCTCGGCGGGCTGCTCGGCGCCCGAGTCGGCCGCCCCCAGCGAGGTGATGCGCCCCAGCTCCTCATACAGCATCGGCACGTCGTTGCCGATGACCACCTGGTACTGGCCGCCGGCCTGCACGACGGTGACGACGCCGGGCAGCTGCTTGATCTGTGCCGTCGCCGCCTTGGACTCGTCGGCCAGGACCAGGCGCAGGCGCGTGGCGCAGTGGGTTATGGAGCGGACGTTGCCCTCACCTCCGACCTTCTCCAGCAGTTGCGGCGCCAGCGCCGCGTAGTCGACCTTGGCCATGCTGATCCTCCTCGATCCGGGTGCCCGCAAGCGGCAGGAAAACAAAAAAGACCCGAGGCGACCGCGCAGTACTCTGCGAGTCGTCTCAGGTCTTGCCCCTTGCGGGTAACAATCCTGGGCCCCTTCTGGGGGGCTCAGGGAACAGCTTAGAAGGTACCGGAGGTGCAGCGGCATAGCCTCCGAGGGTGCCCTTAGTCACACCACCTATTCGGGTTGGAGGGGTGCCCGGTCGATGCCGGCCTCCAGCCGGGCCACGTGCATGGTCAGGTAGGCGGTCTCATCGTCCTGCACCGTGATTCCCAGACGCATCTCCAACAGTTCCTTCACCCGCACCGCCACCCGGTAGGCCCGCGGATAGCGCAGCCGCAGGGACTCGGCGAACGCAGTTCCCGTACCGTCTGCCACCTGCTCGTCGGTGCGGGCACGCACCAGGAAGTAGCGCAAGTGCACCGCGAAGCGGGCGGCGTCGATGGAGTCGGCGCGGAAGCCGCGGCCGTAGGCGGCCTTGAGCACATCCATGACCTGGCCGATCAGCTTCGACTGGCGCGTCGCCTCCTGGGTTGAGGGGGCGCCCACGGCGGCGGCGAACAAGTGCAGGGCCAAGGCGACGGCCTCGCCATCGGGCAGTTGCACCTCCTGGGCGCGGTTGAGCTCGGCGACCATGCGCTCCGCCAGCCGCAGCTCCTCCGGGTGCAGGTGGGCGGCCTCGGCGCGCAGCGGATAGTCCATGACGATGCCCGCGGCCGCCCGCTCCATGGCCTGATTGACGTGATCGACGACCGCCACGACCGTGGAGGAGGGCACGGTGGTGCCCAGCTCCCGGGCGGCCGCACGGAAGGTGCGCTCGATCAGGGCGATGCGCTCCAGCGGGATCGCGGCCATCACCTCGCCGACGCTCTCGGCGTTCTGCGCCAGCACGTAGCGGCGCGCCACCCGGGAGGCGTCGACCTCCTGGCCCGGTTTGTGCTGGAAGCCGAGGCCGCGGCCGGTCAGGATCGTCTCGCGTCCCAGCTCGTCACGCGCCAGGATCACGTTGTTGTTGAACACCCGCAGGATCTCCACCCGTGGGATTGTGTCACCGATCCGATGACGCCGCAGCGGGGTCCGTCTCCGCCTCCGTCCCGGTAGCCGCCCCGGCCTGTGCCCCGGCGAGGTGCTGCTGAATGGTGGCGGCCAGGGTCGGGCCAATGCCCTTGATGGCGGCGATCTGCTCGGCGGATGCCGCCCGGATGCGCTTGACGGAGCCGAATTCCTTCAGCAGCGCCGCCTGCCGGGCGGGGCCGAGGCCGGGAATGGTGTCGAGCACGGAGCGGGTCATGCCCGCCGAACGCTTCTTACGGTGGTGGGTGATCGCGAAGCGGTGGGACTCGTCGCGCAGGTACTGCAGCAGGTACAGGGCCGGCGAGGTGCGCGGCAGCACGATCGGGAACTCCTCCCCCGGCACCCACACCTCCTCCAGGCGCTTGGCCAGGCCCACCAGCGGCACGTCCACACCGAGTTCGTCGAGGACCGCCCGGGCGGCATTGACCTGCGGCAGGCCGCCGTCGACGACGACGAGCCCGGGCGTGTAGGAGAAGCGCCGGGGACGGCCGGTGTCGGGGTCGACCGGACCGGAAACGGGCACTGCGATGTCGCCGGCCCCGGCAGCCGCCGCGCCGCCGGCGGCGCCCGCGGGCTTGCCACCGGAGACGTCCGCCACGACGTCGTCGGCCGTCTCCTCCACGTACTCCCCGCCGACGTCGGCGGGGACGGAGCCGGACACCGGGCCGGGGCTGTTCTGCTCGGCCAGCAGCCGCTTGAAGCGACGGGTGAGTACCTCGTGCATGGCGGCGGTGTCGTCGGCGGTGCCGGTGCCGTCCTCGCCGCGGATGATGAAGCGCCGGTAATCGGATTTCTTGGGGGCGCCGTCCTCGAAGACCACCATGGAGCCGACCTGGTAGGTGCCCTGCGTGTGGGAGATGTCGTAGCACTCCACCCGCAGCGGTGCCTCGGGCAGGTCCAGGGCCTCGGCCAGCTCCTCCAGCGCCTGGGAGCGCTGGGTGAGGTCGCCGGCGCGGCGGGTCTTGTGCTGGCGCAGCGCCTCCTCGGCGTTCTTGCGCACGTTGTCCATGAGGGCGGCCTTGTCGCCGCGCAGGGGCACGCGCAGTTCCACCCGGGCGCCGCGCAGACCGGTCAGCCACTCGCGCACGGCCTCGGCGTCGGACGGCAGGGCGGGCACCAGGATCTCCCGCGGGACGGCGGTGGTGGCGGTGTGGGTGACGTCGTCGACGCTGGTGGCGCCGCGCTCGCGGCGTCCGGTGCGATTGCCGTTCTCGGGGGCGGTGCGCTCCAGCGGGGCGGCGGGAGCTCGGCCGCCGACACCGAGGGAGGTGGTCGGCCCCGAGCGGGCGGGCGCGCCGACGGCGGTGCCCGCGGGGGCGGCGGCGTCGGCCGGGTCGAGCAGATCGGAGTAGACCTGCTGGAGAAGCCGCTCGATGAGTTCGGCGTCGGTGGCGTCCTCGACCAGGTCGATCACCCAGCCGCGCTGGCCCCGCACCCGCCCGCCGCGCACGTGGAAGACCTGGACGGCGGCGGTGAGCTCGTCCCGGGCCAGCGCGAATACGTCCACGTCGGTGGCCTCCGGCAGCACCACCGCGTTCTGCTCGATGACCTTGCGCAGAGCCTCGGCGTCGTCACGCAGGCGGGCCGCCTTCTCGAAGTCGAGCGCCTGGGCGGCGGCCCGCATCTGTGCCTCGACCTCGCGCAGGTAGGGGCCGGTGCGCCCGGCCATGAAGGCGCAGAAGTCCTCGGCCAGGGCCCGGTGGTCGGCGGGGCCGATGCGGCCCACGCAGGGGGCGGAGCACTTGTCGATGTAGCCCAGCAGGCAGGGGCGGCCGGAGGCGTGCGCGCGCTTGAACACGCCGGCCGAGCAGGAGCGGATGGGAAAAACGCGCAGCAGTTGATCGAGGGTCTCGCGGATGGACCACACCTGCACGAAGGGCCCGAAGTAGCGCACACCGGGACGCCGGGCGCCGCGGACGATCTGCGCGCGGGGAAAGGTCTCCTGCATGGTGACCGCCAGGTACGGGTAGGACTTGTCATCCTTGTACTTGACGTTGAAACGCGGGTTGAACTCCTTGATCCAGGAGTACTCCAGGGCGAGGGACTCGACCTCGGTGGAAACCACCGTCCACTCCACCGCGCAGGCGGTGGTGACCATCTTCTGGGTGCGCGGGTGCAGTGCACTCAGGTCCTGGAAGTAGTTGCTCAACCGCTGGCGCAGGTTCTTGGCCTTGCCGACGTAGATGACGCGTCCCTCGGCGTCCAGGAACCGATACACGCCCGGCGAGGTCGGGATATCGCCGGGGGCAGGACGGTATGTCGACGGGTCGGCCATGCGGTCAACATTACGACCTGGGTTCGCAAGCCACCGTGCTTGCGTTAGGCTAACGCGACAACCGAACGGTTCCACTTCCATAGCCTGAACGAAGGAAGTGACTATGAAGACCCAGACCGCCCAGACCATCTACGGTTGCTTCGCAGAGCAGGTCGCACGACGACCAGACGCCCCGGCAGTAATCACCCGGGCCAGAACCCTCACCTACGCCGAGCTTGACCGCATGATATCGGCGATTGCCACCATGCTGCCGCGCAATCCCCGCTTCGTCGGCATCGTGATGGACCACGGCCCGGCGATGATTGCGGCCATGCTCGCCGTCTTGAAGACGGGAGCGGCCTACGTCCCGGCAGAACCATCCTTTCCCGTCGACCGCATCCGTTTCATGCTCACCGAGGCGGACGTGGATGTAGTGGTGACGCAACGGGAATACGACGGTCTGTTCCGCGGGGCGGAGCGGATCTACATCGCCCCCGACTTCTCCGACACCCCGGTACCGCAGCCCATCCCGGTCGGCACGGCCACGGAGGATCTCGCCTACGTGCTGTACACGTCCGGCACCACGGGCGACCCTAAGGGCGTGTGCGTCGAGAACCGCAACGTGCTCGGCTACGTGAAGGCCTTCGAGCACGAGATGCGGATTGGGCCGGGGGACGTGATGCTGCAGCACTCGGTCTGTTCCTTCGACATCTTCGTCGAGGAGGTGTTCTGCTCCCTGCTGACAGGCGCCGCGCTCGCCATCCCCTCCATCGCCGAGCACGACAACGTGCCGGCCCTGCTCGACTTCGTTGACGAGATGGGCGTGACGATCGTCGATGGTTTCCCCTACCTCATCGCAGATTTCAACGCATCGGGGCGCGTGCCAAAAGGTGTGCGTCTGTACATTAGCGGCGGCGACGTCCTACGGGCGAACTACTGCGACCAGCTCGTGGACCGGGCCGAGGTCTACAACACCTACGGTCCTTCAGAGACGACCTGCTGCGCCACCTACTACCGTGCCAGCGCCGGAGCGCCTCTAGCGGATGGCACCTACCCGGTGGGCAGGGCGGTGCTGGGCTACCGCGTGGATATCCTCAACGAGGACCTACAGCCCGTCGACCGCGGACAGGTCGGCGAGATCTGCGTGACGGGTACAGGCGTATCGCGCGGCTACCTGACACAGCGACCGGAGTCGAGCAACTTCGTCATGCAGGACGACGGCTCGCGCATGTACCGCACGGGAGACCTGGGGGTCATGACGGACACCGGCGACATCGCCTTCCTGCGCCGTAAGGACTCCCAGGTCATGATCGAGGGGAAGCGGGTCGAGTGCACGGAGGTGGAGAACGTGCTCTCGGCCGACGATTCCGTTGACCGCGCCGTGGTGCGCGACCATTCCGACGAGAACGGGCTCTCCTATCTGGTCGCCTACTTGACGCCGGCCTCCCAGAGCATCGTGCTCTCCGAGTTGCGCAAGCGCCTCGCACGGCGGCTCACCTCGTTCATGATTCCCGAGTTCTTCGTCGTCATGAATGAGATCCCCCTGAACAGCAACGGCAAGCCCGACGACGCCGCCCTGCCGGTGGTGTTGAAAGCAGGCTGACGGGCGGGGTAGTGGCAGCGCGGATGTCACGGAGGTCCCAGGGAGATTATGGGGAGATCATGGGGATCGAGATAGAGCAGGTCGGGATCGCCCGCATCGACGAGCTCCTGGCGTGGCGCATGGAGGTGCTGCGTGAAGTCTTCGGGACCGCCCTCGACGCCGCCCCCACTCGCCTTGAGCGCGCCAACCGTGCCTACTACGAGCGGGAGTTACCGACCGGCGGGCATATCGCCTGCCTGGCATGGCTGGACGGCGAGCCGGTCGGATGCGGCGGCGTCTGCCTGCACACGGAGATGCCGTCGCCCGACAACCCGAGCGGCCGTTGCGCCTACCTGATGAACGTGTACACGCGCCCTGCGTTCCAGGGACGCGGGGTGGGGGCCGCGGTCGTCGACTGGCTTGTCCGGCAGGCACGTGCACGGGGCGCGGGCAAGGTGTACCTGGAGGCGTCCGACGCGGGCAGGCGGCTCTACGAGAGCACGGGCTTCACGGACATGGCCGACATGATGCGCCTGACGCAAGGCGGACGCACCCGCCCCGAATGAGCCGACCCGTCATACCCTCGATGTCACCATGAACACAGCCGCCTCCCACCATCGCGTCATCCCGCCGGATGCGGACGGCACCCCGGTGTCCTGCGTGCTGCCCGCTCCCCCGACGCCACGTCCGTCGGATTTGCGCCTGGTGGCGGTGGATATGGACGGCACCTTCCTGCGCACTGGCTCCACTTACGACCGGGGCCGCTTCGCACCGCTGCGCCGCCGGATGCGCGAGGCCGGCGTGCGCTTCGTGGTCGCCTCCGGCAATCAGGAGGCGCAGCTGCTCGGCTTCTTCCCGGCCGCGGAGGGCCCGGCTCCCGACGGCGTGGTCTCCGATAACGGGGCGATCGTCCTGGCCGACGGCGTCCGGCTGCTGGAGACGCACGTGCCCATGGACGCGCTGGCGCGGGTGCTGGCGGTGCTCGACGGCGACGCCGGGCTGACCTTCATCGCCTCCGGCCCGGACGGCGCCTACCTGCGCGAGTCGGAGACGCCCGAGATGCGGGAGCTGCTGACCTTCTACCACCCCCGGTACCAGTACGTCGCCCGCACCGCCGACATTAACGGTCACCGCGTATCCAAGATCGCGCTGGTGGACGAGCACGGC
The DNA here is from genome assembly GCF_003287795.1 of Actinomyces sp. Z5. NCBI lineage: Bacteria > Bacillati > Actinomycetota > Actinomycetes > Actinomycetales > Actinomycetaceae > Actinomyces > Actinomyces sp. Z5. The sequence goes on along the minus strand of NZ_QMIN01000085.1, from coordinate 606 downwards.
TTCACGCAGGCGTTCCTGGACCGGTTGTCCGAGGCGCTGGACGGCGCGATGGTGCCGGTGGTCTCGGGACACGACAGCGTGGACCTGATCGTGCCCGGGCGGCACAAGGCCTCGGGGCTGGGCGTGCTGCTGGACCACTGGGGCCTGGTGCCGGGGCAGGTGGCGGCCTTCGGAGACTCCGGCAACGATGCGGAGATGCTGGCTCGCGCGGGCTACGGGATTGCGATGGCCAACGCCTCCGCCGCCGCCCGCGACGCCGCCGACTTCATGGCGCCCGCCAATGATGACGACGGCGTGCTGCAAGTACTGGAGGGCTGGTTCCCGGCGGACTGAACACGGGAAGAGCGAAGGCGATGGTGGGCGATACTGGGATCGAACCAGTGACCTCTTCCGTGTCAGGGAAGCGCGCTCCCGCTGCGCCAATCGCCCGAGGTGGGTACCGGATTCGAACCGGTGTAAACGGCTTTGCAGGCCGGTGCCTAACCTCTCGGCCAACCCACCAATGAGAGGCTGGGAGGACCCCCGCTCCTCGGAGCGGATGACGGGACTCGAACCCGCGACCCTCACCTTGGCAAGGTGATGCTCTACCAACTGAGCCACATCCGC
>NZ_QMIN01000084.1:0-3301 GCF_003287795.1 Actinomyces sp. Z5 | reverse complement strand
CCGCGGTCGACGGCGCGGTGGATGAGGACGCTGTCGCGGAGGCCTTCCGGGCGGCTTCCGCCCGCGGTACCACGCCGATGGCGGTAGCCACTCCCGAGATCGCCCCGCTGCCGACGGCCACCCCCGAGGCCAGGCCCACCGCGGCCCCAACCACCCCGGTCACGGGCAGCTGGGCGGTCGACCAGGGGGAGACCACCACCGCGGTGCTATCCACCGACCTGCACTGCAACCTCGACGTCATCGCCTTCACCGGCGTGCTGGACGAGCTCGCGGGCGCCGACATCCACATGGATGACGGCGACCTGACGATGACCGGCAGTCAGCCCGAGTCGATCTGCGTGGACGCCCTGTCCAACGCGGTCCCCGCCGGCGTCGCCCGGGTAGCCACCATCGGCAATCACGACTCCGAATCCACCGCCGAGCGACTGCGCGCCCAGGGGTGGACCGTCACCGACGGCACCGTGCGGGAGGTGGCCGGGCTGAACGTACTCGGCGACGTCGACCCCGACCGCACCTCCGCCAGTGGCACCGTCCCCCGCGGGAGCGAGGATGCAGCCGGGCTGGGCGCTCGCCTGGCCGAGGTCTCCTGCCAGGCGGAGCAGGCAGGCAACCGGGCCGACGTGGTGCTCATTCACCAGCCCTACACTTTCGATCCGCTGATCGCGGATGGCTGTACCCCGCTGCTGCTCGCCGGCCACGTTCACCAGGAACGGGGCGTGACCACCACCGACGGCGGAAACCTCGCCGTCACCCAGCTGGTCTCCGGCGCCGGCAAGGGCGGTACCTCCATCGGTGAGGTCACCGACGACGCCTACCTGCACCTGCTGTCCTTCAACGCCGACGGCGACCTGCTCGCCTGGCGCACCGTGACCCTGCACCCGGACGCCTCGGTGACCGTGGGCGCCTGGGAGGCGGTGCCCGCCGCGCAGGAGGCCGACGACCAGGCTGCGCAGAAGACGGACGATACGGTCGAGCAGAACACGGAGGCCGCGCACGGCGGAGACAGCGCAGCCGACTAGGCCGCGCAGGCGGGCGGCCCCTGCCGCCGTCGGCCGGCGTGATCAACGCCGATTCGCGCCAAGACGGCCGTGAGGCACAATTGGGGCGCGCGTCCCGGAGCGGCCGGGGCGCGCCCATGTCCCCGGGAGAGGCTGAGGAGATCCGGCGATGACACACGTGCCCACACAGGCCGAGGTCGACGCGATGATCGACGCGATGAGTGAGGAGGAGCTGGACGCCTATCTGGCCGGCGAATCCAGCCTCGCGGTTGGTGCGACCGCCCCGGACGTGAACGCCGGCGGGCCCGAAACCGACGCCACCGCCACCGGCGCCCCCCGCTCCTACGCCGTACTGCTCGTGATCGGCTCCCTGATCGGCATCGGCGCCTGCTGGGAACTGATTGCCAGCCAGATCAGCCAGTTGCGCGACCCCGACGCCGCCCTTGTCTGCGACGTCAGCCCGCTGGTCTCCTGCGGGGACTCCTTGAATGCGTGGCAGGGCAATCTGCTGGGCGTGCCCAACGCCTTCGTCGGCGGCATGGCCTTCGCCGTGCTGACGCTGATTGGGATGTTGCTCGCCGCGGGGGTGCGGCTGCCCCGCTGGGTCTGGTGGGGCCTGGTGGCCGGCACCGTCTGCGGTATCGGCTTCGTGGCCTGGTTCCTGGCCACATCGGTGCTCACCTTCGGCAAGCTCTGCCCGTTCTGCACCCTGATCTGGCTGGTGACCATACCGATCGCCACCAACACGTGGGGGCGCGCCGCCGCGGGCGGGCACTTGGGGCTGCCTCCCGCCGCCTCTCGTCGGCTGCTGGCCGGGCGCTGGTGGATCGCCGGGGCCATGTACGCCGTCATCGCCGTCATCGTGCTGGTGGCGTTCTGGGACGGCTGGGTGGCGATGCTCCGGTGACGGCGGCCGCCCAGACCCCGGCCGACAGTTCGGCCGTCACCCAGGACTACCTCAAGGCCGTATGGGCGGCCAGCGAATGGGGCGGCAAGGGCGCCTCCATCACCGGCCTGGCCCGGCGCATGGGGGTGGCGCCGTCGACCGCCTCGGAGAATGTGGCCCGCCTGGTGGAGACGGGACTGCTCGAACACGCCCCCTACCGGGCCGTCACCCTGTCCGACCGCGGGCGGCGCCTGGCACGGGCAATGGTGCGTCGGCACCGCCTGCTGGAGACCTACCTGGTGGCGGCGCTCGGTTTTGAGTGGGATGAGGTCCACGCCGAGGCGGAGGTGCTCGAGCACGCGGTCTCCGACCGGCTGCTGTCCGCCCTCGACGCCGCCCTGGGGCATCCGGCCCGGGACCCGCATGGCGACCCCATCCCGGCGGCGGACGGCAGCGTCGTCGTCCCCGCCCTGTGTGCCCTCGAAACCCTCCAAATCGGGCAGTCCGGAGTGGTGGGCCGCATCCGGGACGACCCGGCCCTCCTGAAGCAGCTGACCCGCGCCGGCATCGGGCTGGACACCCGCATCGTCGTCTTCGGGCGTGATGGCTCCGAGGACGGGCGGCCCACCAGCAGCGTGCGCGCGGTGCGGCCCGAGGGCGACACGGCGGCGGACCCGGTCGACGCCGTCGTCCCGGCGGGGAGCCTGTGGGTGCTGGCACCCTCGGAGTCGGCGGAGACACTGCCACAATCATCTACGCTGGGTCTGTGACCGACACAACCAGCCCCGCACCATCCGTGTTCACCAAGATCATTGGCGGCGAGCTGCCCGGGCGCTTCGTCTGGGCCGACGAGCTCTGCGTCGCCTTCGCCACCATCGCCCCGCACACCGACGGGCACGTCCTGGTCGTGCCCCGGCAGCAGGTCGTCTCCTACGTGGACGCCTCCGACGAGCTCATCGCCCACCTGGCCATCGTCGCCAAGCGCATCGGCCGCGCCCAGACGCGCGTGTTCGACGCCGCGCGCGCCGCCGTCATGGTGGTGGGCTACGAGGTGGACCACCTGCACCTGCACGTGCTGCCCATCCGCGCCGAGGCGGATGTGGCGCCGGCAGCCGCCCGGCACGACGTGCCCGACGCCGAACTCGACGCCGCCATGGAGCGCCTGCGCGCGGGCCTGCGCGAAGACGGCTGGGGCGGGAACGTACCCGCTGCCCTGGGCTCCCCGGCCCTGGCCTGAGGTCCCTCCGAACCTGCGCGCGCGTCGGACCGGCCCGGACGTGACCGGCGTCGCGGCTCCACCAATCGGACCGGCACCGGCGCCGGGCCGGGTGGGGGATAGGCTGGCCCGCAGCAACGGGGCCGCGCGCCGTTCGGCCTGCCCGCCGACGGCGCAGTGGCCCCGCCCCATCCACACGAC
>NZ_QMIN01000083.1:7374-32831 GCF_003287795.1 Actinomyces sp. Z5 | reverse complement strand
GTGCTTTTGCACGACCCTGGGCGACACTGCACGACCTTGGTGTGTGTTGCACGACCACCCCGGGGTCGTGAAACACACACCAAGGTCGTGGAACGCGGCCCGGGGTCGTGCAGTACATACATAGGGGCGGGATGAGTATCACCGCCACCCCGCACGTAACGGGCCCCATGTGGTTCGGCGCCGATGAGCGTCCGGAGTACGCCTCGCCGGTTACGGACCGGGCGTGCCTGGTATGAGGTGAGGCCGAGCAGAGCGCGGAAGTCGGGCAGGTGGTTCGCTTTTCACCGTCGGCTGCCTGCGGCGGTGCGGCCGGACTTCTTCATCGGGGTATGGCAGATCGGGCATGGCCCTGCGCGGGGGCCGCGGTCTTACCCACGAGTGTCGAGCACCGCCCCGGAATCACCCGCCAGGCCATATTCACCCCAGTTTTCCCGCACCACAGCAGCCAAAACCCCGATCGTCGACACCACACCCACGCCGATAACTCACCACCCCAGCCCTTGAGCGGAAAGGCATATTTCAGGACTCGCTGGGACTGGGCGGGGTGATACCCGAGACGAGGTAAGCCATGCGGCGGGCCACCGACGTGGAGTGATCACCGAAGCGCTCCAGGAAGCGCCCCATGAGCACCGCGTCGACCACCTGCTGGCGGGTCAATTCGTTTTCCGGGTCGAGGATCATCTGGAAGGACTTCCGGTGCAGCGCGTCCAGCTCGGCGTCGCGCTCCTGGATCTGCGCGGCCAGCTGCAGGTCCTGGGTCTGAATCAGACGACTGACATCATGACCGGCGCGCACGGCGGCGTCGGCCATCTGCACCATCAGCCCGAAAACCGGCTCGGGCACCGCGGGCAGCGGGTAGCGGCCGCGTGCGATCGCGGCGACGTGGCGGGCAAGGTCACCCTGCCGCTCCAGGGTCTGCGCCATGCGCAGGGCGGAGATGACGTTGCGCAGATCCCGGTCCACGGGCTGCTGGCGGGCCAGCAGCATTACGCACATGTCATCGATGTCGCGCTGGAGGTCGTTGATGCGCTCGTCGGCGTCGATGACCTGCTCGGCCACCACGATGTCGCCACTGCGCAGCGACTCCGCGGCGCGCTCGATGGCCGTGGCGACCTGTTCCGCCATGGACGCCAGATCGGTTCCCAGCTGCTTGAGCTCCTGGTTGAAGATGTCGCGCACGGCTGCCTCCCACGTGTCGGCGCTCGGGGCTCGCGAACGGCCCGCCCACCCCTCTACCCTAGGGGGCGTGGGAACCGTTTGGCTGATCATCGCCGTTGCCGTGGCCGGTGTCGCCGCGGGCGCGGCGGCAGGACTCGCGCTCGGGCACGCCACGCGCGACGCACAGGGCAACGGGATCACCTCCGGCTCGACCCTTGAGCGGGACGGCTTGATCCCGGTGCTGGCCGCGCTCAGCTCCACCGTGGTCCTGCTCGACGACGACGGCGAGGTCCTGCGCGCCTCGGCCGCTGCCTACACCTACAACCTGGTGCGCGACGACGAGGTCTGCGAGCCGCAGGTCGCCCAGATGGTCGAGCGCGTGCGCTCCTCCGGTCAGGCCGAGGAGGCCGAGATCACGGTGGCCCGCGGTCGCCTGCCCGGCGCGGGCAACTTTCACCTGCAGGTGCGCGTCGCCGGAATCGGGCGGGGCCGCGTGCTGGTGCTCATCGAGGACCGCACCGCCGCACGGCGCGTGGAGGAGATGCGGCGCGACTTCGTGGTCAACGCCTCCCACGAACTCAAGACCCCCGTCGGCGCCATCTCTCTGCTGGCCGAAACCGTGCGCGAGAACGCCGACGATCCCACGCTCGTCGTCGACTACGCCGCGCGCATGGGCCGCGAGTCGCACCGCCTGGAACTGCTGGTGGGGGACATTATCGAGCTGTCCCGCCTGCAGGACGGTGACGCCCTGGTCGAGCCCGAGGACGTGAGCCTGGATGACGTCGTCGTCGACGCCCTGGACCGCGTGCGGGTGGAGGCCGAGGCGAAGGAGGTCGCCCTGGTCGCGGGCGGTGCCGAGAACCTCCACGTCCTGGGTGACGCCTCCCTGCTGGTTACGGCCGTCAGCAACCTGCTGGACAACGCCATCCGCTACTCCGACCCGCGCACCCGCGTCAGCGTGGGGCTGAGCGTGGACGCCCACGACCCGGAGCTGGTGCGCATCGCCGTCGTCGACCAGGGGATCGGCATCCCCAAGCAGGCGCAGGAGCGCGTCTTCGAACGCTTCTACCGGGTGGACAAGGCGCGCTCGCGGGCCACCGGCGGCACCGGGCTGGGCCTGTCGATCGTCAAGCATGTGGCCGCCGACCACGGCGGCACGGTGGAGCTGTGGTCGGCGCCCGGGCGCGGCAGCACCTTCACCCTGGTGCTGCCCCGCCACCGCACCGAGGCGGACCGGCCCGGGCCGGACCCCGAGGCGGTCCAGGCGGTGGCCAGCGGGGCCGCCGGCGCCTCGTTCGCCGCCATCGCCGCCATCTCCGACGAGCCTGCCCGGGGGAAGGAGCAGTCGTGACCCGCATCCTGCTGGTGGAGGACGAGGAGAACTACCGCGAGCCACTGGCGCTGAACCTGCGCCGCGACGGCTTCGAGGTGGTTGAGGCGCAGGACGGCGCCGCCGCCATGGAGCGCTTTGAGCGCGCGGGGGCGCCCGGCGGCAGCGGGCCCATCGACCTGGTTCTGCTGGACCTGATGCTGCCGCGCATGTCCGGGGCGGAGGTGTGCCGCCGTATCCGCCGCAGCTCGCGTGTGCCGGTCATCATGCTCACCGCCCGGGATGCGGAGATGGACAAGATCGCCGGACTGGAACTCGGCGCCGACGACTACATCACCAAGCCATACTCCTACCGGGAACTCGTGGCCCGCGTGCACGCGGTGCTGCGCCGCACCGCGGACGATGCACCCGAGGAGCCGGTGCTGACGGCGGGGCGGGTCGCCATGGACGTGGGCCGCCACGAGGTGCGCGTGGATGGGCAGGTGGTGCCCATGCCCAAGCGCGAGTTCGAACTGCTGGAACTGTTCCTGCGCCACCCCGACCGGGTGCTGACCCGCGCCCAGATCATTGAGCGCCTGTGGGGCGCCAACTACGTCGGGGACACCAAGACGCTGGATGTGCACGTCAAGCGGATTCGCGCCAAGATCGAGGCGGACCCCAGCTCCCCGACGCTGCTTACCACCGTGCGCGGCGTGGGCTATCGGCTGGTCGCTGCCGACTGACCCCGGGCTCGTGTGAGCTAGCTCCCCGATCTTCCGGCGTTATTTCCTGATAAAATGGAGTCCCGCGACAAATTCTGGAGTGACCTCACACATGACATTTGAAGTCGGCGAGACCGTCGTCTACCCCCACCACGGAGCCGCCCGGATCATTGACATCCGCCAGCGCAAGGTCAGGGGCGAGGAGAAGACCTACCTGCAGCTCGAGGTCGCTCAGGGCGACCTGACCATTCTGGTCCCGGCCGAAAGCGTCGACCTCATCGGCGTGCGCGACGTCGTCGACGAGTCCGGACTCGAGCGCGTCTTCGAGGTGCTGCGGGCGCCGCTGACGGAGGAACCCACCAACTGGTCGCGGCGCTTCAAGGCCAACCAGGAGAAGATCGCCTCCGGAGACGTCATCAAGGTCGCCGAGGTGGTGCGCGACCTGTCCCGTCGGGACACCGACCGCGGTCTGTCCGCCGGGGAGAAGCGCATGCTGGCCAAGGCCCGGCAGATCCTCGTCTCCGAGCTCGCGCTCGCGCAGAAGACCCCCGAGGAAGAGGCCGAGAACACGCTCGACGAGGTGCTCGCCTCGGGCACGGCCGCCTGAAGGCATCCACCCCCGGTTCGTGTTGTCTTGACACTCGTCGCGGCCTGAAACCCGGCTGCGGCCACGCGGTCCCGCGACACTGGTAAGGTCCCGCGCATGTCGGATAAGACCGCTGGGATCGCCGTCGCCGTACTCACCGCCGCCGGCTCCGGCACCAGGCTCGGCGCCCGGGGGCCCAAGGCGCTGGTGGAGGTTGGCGGCGAGTCCCTGCTGCACCGGGCCGCCCGCGGCCTGCTCGCCTCCGGCGTCATCGACCACATCACCATCACCGCTCCCGGCCCCGAGATCGACCGTTTCACCGCGGAGGTTGTCGACCTTGCGGGTGAAGGGGCTGTCGCCGTGGTTGCCGGCTCGCCGGACTCCCGACAGGCCTCGGTCGCCCTGGGACTGGACGCCGCGCTGAAGGCGCGCCCCGAGGCTGAAGTGGTGTTGGTGCACGACGCCGCGCGCGCCCTGACCCCGCCCGACCTGATCCGGCGCATCGTCGCCGCCGTGCGCGCGGGGCACGAGGCCGTCGTCCCCGGGCTGCCCGTGGTCGACACCGTTAAGGAGGTGACCGACGCGGGGGAGCGGGTGGAGCGAGTGGTGGGCACCCCGGACCGGGCACGGCTGCGGGCGATCCAGACCCCGCAGGGCTTCGCCCGCGCCACTCTCGAGGCCGCGCACCAGCTGGGGGCGCTCCGCGCCGCCGATGAGGCCCACGCCGCCAGGGACGACGCCGCCCTTGTGGAAGCGATGGGCGGCCGGGTCGTCGTCGTCGCCGGGGACCCGCTCGCCCTGAAGGTGACTACGCCACTGGACCTGGCCTTGGCCGACGTACTCGCCCGCCGGGAGGGCATTCGGTCTTAGGCTCTAGGCCATGAGGCCACATATTCCTGGACGGGATGCCGAATTCACCCCGGTCGGCGCGGCGGACGGTGAGCGCGCCGCGTCTGCGCGCGGCAAGCTGCTGACCTGGCCGGTCCTCGCCTGGGGGTTGTGGGACTGGGGCTCGGCGGCCTTCAACGCGGTGATCACCACCTTCGTCTTCTCGGTCTACCTCACCAGTTCAGCGTTTGGTGATCCCGCCGCCAACGAGTCGGCCCTCTCGGTGGGTCTGGTCATCGCGGGGGCGTGTATCGCCCTGCTCGCGCCCGTCGCCGGGCAGCGCGCCGATCGTTCCGGCAGCACCGTGTTTTGGCTGGGGGCGTACACGGCGATCGTGGTCGCCGTCAGCGCGGCCATGTACTTCGTGCTGCCCGAGCCCGGCTATCTGTGGCTGGGCATCACGCTACTCGGGGTCGGCAACGTGTTCTTCGAGCTGGCCTCCGTCAATTACAACGGGCTGCTGTCCCGCCTGGCCACGCAGGACCGGGTGGGCGCCGTCTCCGGGCTCGGCTGGGGCATGGGGTACCTCGGCGGCATTGTGCTGCTGCTGATCCTGTACGTCGGTTTCATCAACCCGGAGGTCGGCTGGTTCGGGGTGACGGACGAGAACCGCATGGATATCCGTGTTTCCATGCTGGTGTCTGCCGGCTGGTTCGGTCTGTGCGCGATCCCCGTGCTGGTCACCCAGTCCGGCAAGCACGCCTGGCGGCGGTGGGCCGCGATCGAGGCCGCCGGTGGGGACGAGCGCGCCCTGGCCGGGTTGGAGAGCGAGCCTGTGGATCCGGTTGAGGCGCCGACGCGGATCATGCGCCACGAGCCCCTGGCCGCCTCCTACAAGCACCTGTGGCGCACGCTCGTGGGACTGTATCGCACCCATCCGGAGGTGCTGTGGTTCCTGCTGGCGGCGGCGGTATTCCGCGACGGGCTGGCCGGGGTGTTCACCTACGGCGGGATCATCGCCCAGAACACCTTCGGCTTCACCTCCGGCGAGGTGATCGTCTTCGCCGTTGCCGCCAATGTTGTCGCCGGCGTCGCCACCATTGCCGCCGGGCGGCTGGACGACCTGCTCGGCCCCCGTCGAGTCATCCTGGGCGCGCTGACGGTGCTGGTAGTGGCCGGCCTACTCGTGTTCGTCCTGCACACGGCGGGCGCACGGGTCTTCTGGATACTGGGCCTGGTGCTGTCCGGCTGTGTGGGGCCCGCCCAGTCCGCGGCCCGCTCCTATCTGGCCCGGCTGGCACCGCAGGGGCGTGAGGGCGAGATCTTCGGCCTGTACGCCACGACCGGGCGGGCCGTGTCATTCATGGCGCCCATGATGTACGGCGCATCCATTTGGGTGGGCACGCACGTGGTAGGCGCCGATGCCGGCTACTGGGGCATTCTCGGGATCGTGACGGTGCTCGCCGTCGGCCTGCTGCTCATGCTGCGGGTCCAGGACCCCGCCGGCCACATCACCGTTGGCGAGTAATGGCGCCGTCCTCGTCTTCGCCGAGATCGGTCAAAGTTACGTGCCGAGATCGGTTGATATTGCTCGCCCGCGGCCGGCCTCAGTCGTCGGAGACGGTGATGGTCACCGGGATGTTGCCGCGAGTGGCATTGGAGTAGGGGCACATCTGGTGAGCAGCCTCTGCCAGCGCCTGCGCCGCATCATGGGGCTGCGCGGGAATGACAACCTCCAACTCGACGGCCAGGCCGAAACCGCCCTCGCCGTTGGAGCCGATGGAGACCCGGGCGCCGACGCTGGAGTCACCCAGATCAGCCTTCTGGGACCGGGCGACCGCTTGCAGGGCGGAGTGGAAGCAGGCGGCGTAACCGGCGGCGAACAGCTCCTCCGGGTTGGGCAGGTTCGCACCGGAGCCACCCATCTCCTTCGGCACGGCCAGGTCGGTGTCGATGCGGCCGGTGGTGGAGGCGACGTGGCCGTTGCGGCCGTCACCGGAGGCCAGGGCCTCGATGGTGTAAATGGGGGTGATGGCGTCGGTCATGGTGAACCTTCCTATGCGGTGCGCTTACGTGGCGCTGATGTCTTACCGCGTCGGGCTGGGAGTCGACTGGATGCGGACTCGATGCGCATGTTCGACGGGACAGACGGGATGAAGCATCGAGTATCTCGGAAACTCTGTCAGTTCCGCAGGTCCGGGAAGTCCTCGGCGGCGTCGGACTCGCCCTCGCGGGCCGCGCGAGCCTTGTACTCGGCGCGCAGGCGGTCCAGGTCCTCCTTGGTCAGCGGGCCCTGCGTGGTACCGGCGGAACCGTCCTGGCGCGTCCAGGAGACGACCAAGCCGTCCTCGTAGCCGAAGCGCGCCAGATGCCGACCGGCGACCTCCTCCAGGCGCGGCAGCTCCTGCGCGGAAGCCGACAGGGTCAGGACGAGTACGTCGTCCTCGCAGGCCAGGTCCGCCACGCCGGTCACGGCCCCCTCGCGGTTGAAGGCCAGGTGACCGGTGGACTCGGCCCCATTCCACTCGCCGTCGATCCTGCGGCTCATGTGGCTGACGAGCCGGCGCCCGTAGTCGGCCGGCTTGTCGGTCGCCACGCGGGCCACCGAGCGGGAGTCGAAGTCAGGGGTCTCATTCGCGCTTACTGAACTTGTGGTCATGAGATGAGGCTAGCCTCGCGTATTGAGGTCCGCCTAGCTTTATCGCCCACGGCAAAGTGCCCGGGTTGGTGGCCCATACTGGGAATACGGCAAGTGCCTCAGGCGGGGCGACCCATGGGCGCCGCGGGCCGGTTGCTGAGCCCGACGACGACGGTCTCACTGCTACCGGAGCTCCCGGACCCGGAGGAGACCCGGGCGGAGTCATCCGGGTCTTCGGCCGTGGCCGAGCGTGAGCACGCCAGGGCGATGATGCCGGGCGCCGGCACCAGGTAACCGTCGTCGAGGTAACGCTGGTCGGCCGCGGAGACCGCGGTGTGGCCCTCAATAGCGTCGCGGTCCAGGTGTACGGCGGTGGCGCCGTCCGGGGCGACGATGTCGAAGCCGACGTCGTCCGGCGAAGAAGTGCTTCCGGAGCGCCTGGTCGTGAGGGTGTCGAGGTACCCGCGGCCGGAGGCCCGCTCGGTCAGCGCCTGGACGGTGCCGACCTGCCCGGTAGCGGGATCGAAGACGGCGTCAGTGGAGTCGGCCGAGGAACCGGCTTGGACGCGCAGCGTCCTGGCGGCGTGGTTCTGTACCGGGGCCGCGAGGTCACCCAGGGGTACGACGGATGTGGGCGCGGCGCCGGATAGGGCGTCGAGGTTGACGGCATCCAGGGGATGGGTGGTTGTCTCGGCGGTGTCCTGGCTCTGGTCCGCGAGCTTCTGGTAGACGGTGTCGGGGGCGCGGTAGCGCACGGTCCACCCGTCGACCACGACCGGGCCGCCATGGTGTCCGGCGGGGACGATGCCGTCGACGGTGGTGATGGCGGTGGGGTCATCGTCGGGCGCGAGGGTCAGCTCGCACCATCCCTCCCGGTCGCTCGGGCAGTAGGTGCCCAGGATGAGGGTCGAATGCCCGCCCTGGAAGAACGAGGCGGGCTCCCAGCCGGAGATGGCGCAGCCCCAGTCGTCCTCGCAGACCGGGAGACGTGTCTCCGGCATTGTGGCCAGGAGGGAACCATCCGTCAGCGACAACACGTCGTCGTCGACCATTAGCACGTGGTCGGTGATCTGTAGGCGGTTCTCGGTGCCTGACCAATCAGGATTGGAGTGGTGGTGCATGTGTTCGAAGGCGATGCGCCCGGTGGCGGTGTCGATGCCCACGAGCAGGGTGCGGGTCGGGCCGGCGCCGTAGGCGACGACCAGGTGTGCGCGGTTCGGGCTGAGGGCTGCGTAGCAGGACGCCTCCCGCTGGTCGCCGTCGCAGTCGGCGATCGCAATGGTTGACGCCGCGCGGGTTTGGATCCAATCGGTGTAGCCGCTGTTGGGATCGAGTCCGAGAACGCCGTGGTCGGTGATGACCATGGGGGTGAACGCTCCCGCCACGACGCCTCGGACGGGCTCGGTCTCGTCGAACACCCGCTGCCAAGCGACGTCGTCGTCGATCGTGTCGGGGACCGTCACCGGGCGCACGGCGGTCAGCCACACGGACCGGGCGCGGTCCGGGAAGGACAGGTACGGGACGATGACCGTGGAGGCGGCGATGACCAGCGTGAGAACTGCGGCGGCCAGCGCTGTCGGCGTGGGGCGCAGGTGGCGTCGGAGCGGTCGGGGTGCCGCTGGGTGCCGCTGTCGGGTCAAACGCAGCAGGACGTCGGCGGTGACGGTCAGGGCCAGCCCCGCGGCGGTGATGGTGAGTGGGAACAGCCCCGGATAATCCATGCCGATCTCCCCGGACTGTTGCAGCCACAGTCTGCCGAGGAGGACCGTCACAGCGAATGCCGGCACGATGACCAGGAGCAGCACGAGCAGAGTGACGATCCGGGTGCGGTGATGACGGGGGCGTACGCCGACCAGGTGCGCATAGTACGCCCAGACCAGTAGGGCCACGGGCGTCAGTAGGGCGAGACCGGGGATGAGCACGTCGGCCGCGGCTTCCAGTATGCCGGGGTTGCATGATGCCTGGATCATGGCCCGGGCTGCGGCCACGACGGCGGTGATCGCTCCGCCGGCGCGCAGACCGCGCAGGACCTCGAAGGTGCTCCGGGGCTCGGCGGCGGCTTCACGCATGGACGACGGCGGAGGAGGCGGGAACTCCGGGCCTGGGTCGGGGCGGTTGCCGTAATCGGCGGATCGAGCGCCTGAGGACGTGGGCGGTGCGGGGTCGTCGTCGGTGGAGCCGGCTGATTCGGCGGTGGGGCACATGACCCAAGGATGACAGCTGACGGCGGAGTAGGGGGCGCGGTGCGCGATTCACGACCTTGGGGTGTGTTTCACGACCCCGGGGTGGTCGTGGAACGTACCCCAAGGTCGTACAACGTCCCCAAGGTCGTTCAGAGTGCACTTCGGGTTGGTACAGCCCTCGGCTGACCGTGGGTGAGTTCCTAGCCGAGGCCGACGACCACGGTTTGGTGCTTGCTGGTTCCGTCATTGTCGTCTACGACGGCGCGGTCATAGACCAAGGTCACGACGCCGGGCGCGGGCACGGGGGAGTCGCCGGAGATGATGTCTCCATTGTCGGTGGCGAGATCGGCATAATCCAGGTGCATTGCAACCTTGTTGTCGGCGTTGTGTATGTCAATTCCCGTGTATTCCACGGATATGCTTCCGTCTGGTTGCTCCGATATTTCTTTGGACTCCTCGACGGTGAGCGTGTTTAGATAGCCGGGGCCGTACGCTCGTTCGGTGAGCTCCTGAGTGGTGTTGACCTGCCCGGTGGCGGGATCGAAGACGACCTCGGTCGAAGAAGCGCCCTGCACTGTCAGCGTACAGGAGCCGTTGTTATTGAGGGGTTGAATTAGGTCGCCGAGGGGAATCGGGGCGGTGTTGTCGGCGCCGGACAGGGCGTCGAGGCTGACTGCATCCACGGGACGGCTGTGGCTTGTCCCGAGCTGTTCGCTTATTTCCTGGTTGGCGGCGTCGGGGTCGTGGAGGCGCACGGTCCACCCATTCGCTACGACTGGTCCGTCATTAACCGTGGGCAGGATGCCGTTGACGGTGGTGATGGCGGTGAGGTCGTCGTCGGGGGCTACCGCCATTTCGCACCAGATGCTCTCGGGGCCCATCGGTACTGTGTTGGGGCAGTATGCTCCGAGAATGAGAGTTGAGTGCCCGCCCTGCAAATTGGATGGATCGTGCAGGACAGGAGGTGTGAAGCAAGATGAATGCCCGTCGCAGCTCGGCATGGTGACTTCCGGCAGTGTGGCCAGCTGACTGCCGTCGGCAAGAGAGATAATTTCCGGGCCGGATACGAACACATGGTCGGTGATCTGTCTGCGGTACTGCGCTGGATCCGTATCGGCGGAGGAGTGATGCATGTACTCGAAATTCGCATGCCCGGTGGTGGTATTAATGCCTACGAACAGGGTGCGTCCGAAACTGGCGTGGTAGGCGAGCACCATATGTGCGTGATTGGGGCTCATGGCCGCGTAGCACGTGCCGGAGTCATGGTTGTATCCGCAAAGGCTGAATGTCGATGCCGGGCGGGTGTAGGACCAGGTGGTTTCGCCGGTGTGGGGGTCCAGGCCCTGGGCCCCGTGTTCGGTGATGACGATGGGGCCGGTTGTTCCGGAAACGACGTATCTGAACGAGTCGGACTCATTGGTGTCGAAGGCACGCTGCCACAGAATCTGCTCGCCTAGCGCGTTCGGGACAGACGCGGGGCGGAGACCAGACACCTCGATGGACCGGGCTGTAAAGGTCAGGCCCGGCAGCATGAGTGCGATGGTGGCGACGGCGATGGTGAGGACGGCGACCGCCGTCGTGGTTCGGGTGGGGCGGCGGCGTAGGAGCTGTTTGGAAGGTGTACGACTGCCGCGTTCCAGGTGCAGCAGGAGGCCGGCGGTGACTGTGACGCCGATTCCGGCGGAGACGACGGCGAGTTGGGAGAGCACCGGGTAGGGCAGACCAATGGCCTGGGAGCGCTGCCACCAGTACCTGCCGAGCAGAACTACAGCGATGGTTGAGGGAATCAGTACAAGCAGCGCGGCGAGCAGGAGCGTACGTCGGGGACGGGGACTGTCTGCCGGTTCGACTATGCAGGCGCAAAAGGCCCAGACCGTCGCAGCTGCGAGGAGCAGGATGAAGGAGAGCGAGAGCGGATCCAAGCCGCTGCTGTGTAGGCCTAACATGCCCGGGTTCCGCCAGGCCTGCCACCAGGCCCAGGCTCCTGCTATGACGGTGGCCAGTAGTCCGCCGGCGCGCAGGCCGCGCAGGATGCTGTCGCGCCGGGTTTGGTTCCGGATCCGGTTCCGTCGCGGGGACTGCGAGCCGGGCGTGGTCTCGGAGGGCGGGGCGTCGTCGTTGGCCATGGCAAGAGGGTGGCAGAAGGCTCCATGCCCGGCCATGGGGCGGGCTGCCCACCGAACGCGCCATCCCTTGGCGGTATCCGCCTCTATATCAGACCGCAGACGACGATCTGTTCCTTGGTTGGGTGCTTGGCGCTGTCCACGGCGAGGCGCTCATAGACGAGTGCCACGGTTCCGGGCGCTGGCACGAGGTATCCGTTGCTGACAAGCGGGGTGTCGTTCGCAGTGGCGAAGTCTTCTGGGGAGGCGATTTGGCTGAGGCTCAGATGCAGTACCACCTTTTCGTTCAGGTCGAGGACGTCCAGGCCCGAATGGTCAACGCTCTTCTCCACGACCAGGGTGTCAAGGTAGCCGCGGCCCGTGGCCTGCTCGGTCAGATCCCCGGCGGAGTGCACCTGCTCCGCCATGGGATCGAATACGGCCGAAAGGGCCGGGCGGTAAAAGCGGTAGGCGTACGCTTCCGGATCGCGGATGCCGAGCGTGCTTGCAGCGTTGGGGGGAATAGGGCGGTCCGAGTCTCCCAGCGTTACCGGCTGTGCATCGGCATCGACGCCGGAAAGGGCATCGAGGTTGACTGCTTCAATAGAGTATCCGAGCGAGTCGGTTCCGAATCGAGTGCCAAGACTCTCATGGACGGCTGCGGGATCGCTGTAGCGCACGGTCCAACCATCGGCAATGGCGATCCCGGTGTAATCCCAGTCCTCAAATACAGGAACGATGCCTTCCACAGTCCTGGTCGCTTCGGGGTCGGTGTCCGGGGCCACGGTTATCTCGCACCACGTGGCATATTCGGAACCAATGCCGAGGTCTGAGCAGTTGACTCCAAGAATGAGGGTCGAGTGCCCACCCTGAAGGAAGGGCGAATAGATTCGGGGCGCCTCAGGATCTGAACTGTGCGCATATTTTGGCTGCTGTGCCTCACTCTGATCGCTGCCGGTGTCATGGTCCGGTAGCTCGGCCACGACGCTCCCGTCCGTCAAAGACAGAAGCTTGGTGCCCGCCGTGACGATGTTATCTGTAATCTGGATTGGAACCTCTCTGTCCCGCCAATCCGTGACGGTGCGCTCAAAGGCGACTTCGCCGGTGGTCGTGTTCAACGAGACGAACAGGTCTCCGCCGGCGCCGGCGTAGACGATTACCAGGTGGGTGCGGTCCGGCGACAGTGCCGCGTGGCAGTGCGCCTGCTCTTCTTCGTCGCAGGGCGGATTATTGGAGGCGAGAAGTGTGGTTTTAGCTTCGCGGTGGTAAGACCATGTGGTTTCGCCGGTGCTGGGGTCAAGGCCCTGAGCGCCGTGTTCGGTGATGACAATTGGTCCGACCGAACCCGGGATGACGCCATGGACCCAGTCCTCGTCTTGACGGTCGAAAACGCGTTGCCAAGCGAAATGGTCGCCGAGCGTTTCAGGCACCGGCTGTCCGTCTGTCAGGGGGACTTGGACTGATTGCGACACGTATACTTGGGACGGCGCCATCAGGGCTATGACCGCTATACCGACAGTGAGACTCATGGTGATTGTCGATGCCCGGCCTGTGTGCGGGAGCCTCAGCATGTGACGCCGTTCCTTGTAGGTTCCAGCAGTGGTTGCGTGCAGAAGAACTCCGGCCACCGCGCCGACTCCTAGTCCGGCGACGGCGACGGCGTATTGCCATAGCACCGGATAGGGAAGCCCGATATCTTGCGACTGCTGCCACCACGATCTGCCGAGCAGGTAGGTGCCGGTGCTGGGCAGTGCTCCCAGCAGAATCGTTATGACTGCAATGGATGTGCGCCTCCCACGAGGACTCGTGCGAAGATTTTCCGCCATAGAAACGGCCGCCGCCCAGAAGATCGGGGCGAGAATAGCCAGGATCAGGATGAGGGATATGTCATTGACAGACATCAGCCCGATCAACGACCAGCATGCGGCGACGACAAGCAGCATGCCCAACAACAGTACAGCCAGGATGCTGCGTCCGGGGAACAACCTTCGCTTGCGTTCTGGGAGCATACTCGTCGCTATCCAGATGGCCGAGGCGAGAAGAATCAGGACCGGGATGAGTCTGGCGTCCGGACGCAGCCATTCCGGGAGTTCCGTGTCGACGATGATTCCACGGCGCGCCCAGGCACCGGCAATCCCCGCCATAACGGCGGCCAGTAGTCCGCCGGCGCGCAGGCCGCGCAGGATGCTGTCGCGCCGGGTTTGGTTCCGGGCCCGGTTCCGTCGCGGGGACTGCGATTCGGGCGTGGGCTGGGAGGGCGGGGCGTCGTCGTTGGCCATGGCAAGAGGGTGGCAGGCGGCCCCGCGTCCGACCATGGGGCGGGCTGCCCGCGCCAACCGAGTCAGCGCAGCGCGGTAATTATGAGTTCGTAGGAGGCGTCCCCGGTGCTCTCTACGATCGCGTGTTGATCGACGACGGCGGTCACGCCGGGAGCCCGGAGGATGTAGCCGACCCCGGAGGTCGGGAGCCAATTGACGGCGGCGGGGTAGTCGTTCAGGTGCAGGACGACCTCACCATCCGGGCGCATCACGCTTACGCCTTCGCCTTTTGACCTGTGTACCTGGAGCGTCTCCAACCAGGCGGCTCCGGACGTCTGCCCCGCAAGCTCGGCAGCGGTATACACCCCGTCTGCGGACGGGACGATGAAGGCCTCAACCGCCGCGTCAGGTGCCGCGTCCCCGGCCGACCGCTCCGCCTTTTCGGGCCCGCCCTCGGCTGTGAGCACCCGGTACGGATGCCGAATGCGGTAGGAATGGACCGCACCGACACCGTCCAGCGGCACCGTCTCCGCGGGCTCGGAACCGGAGACAGAGTCCAGATTCACGGCCTCAAGGGGGAGGCCGCGCCCGGCCGCCCCCTCACTGGCGTCGACGTCCTCTCGAGAGCTTTGGGACAGCTCCGCGTAGGCGGCATCGGGGGCGGCATAACGCAGGACCCGCCCCTCGATGACCTCCGGGCCGCCGCTCTCTGCGGGAACGACCCCGGCGACGGTCTGGATGGCAGTGAGATCGTCATCCGGGGCGATTCGCGCCTCGCACCAGGTCGAGTTCTTGTCGTAGTCGTGGTCCGGCCGCCAGCAGGTCAGATCGAGGACGAGCGTCGCATGACCGCCGCGTGAAGGCCCCTCCAACCTCTCGCACAGCTCCACGTCGTCGCGGGGACAGTCATTGGTGAGGCCGACGTCGGTAAGCGCGCTTTCGGGAACCGTGGCAAGCCGGCTCCCGTCCTCGAGTGACACCACCTCCTCTCCCGCCATGAGCGCCCGGTCGGTGACGTGGACGTCAACGTGTCTCCCAGCACTGGTGCGGCTGTCCTCGCCACCGCGGTATGCATACATGTGCTCGAAGGCGACCTCGCCGGTGGTGGTGTCGAGCACGACCAGCAGAACTCCGAGCGGGCCGGCGTCGTAGCCCAAGACAAGTCTGCTTCTATCCGGGGTGAGCACCGCGTAGCACGAGGCGTCGGTATGCGGCTCGGGCACCCCATCACGTTCGCAGGGATTTCCGATTCTGCGGAGTGAGGCGGGGCGGGTATAAGACCAGGTCTGCTCGCCGGTCGCGGGGTCCACGCCCGCGGCGCCATGAGCGGTAACGATGACGGGGCCTGCCGCTCCGGCGGTAACCCCGGTTACGGCGTCGCGGTCGTCGTAGCGGATGACCCGCTGCCAGGCGACCTCCTCACCGAGGGTATCGGGCCTGAGG
The DNA here is from genome assembly GCF_003287795.1 of Actinomyces sp. Z5. Lineage (NCBI taxonomy): Bacteria > Bacillati > Actinomycetota > Actinomycetes > Actinomycetales > Actinomycetaceae > Actinomyces > Actinomyces sp. Z5. Next base: position 17,604 of record NZ_QMIN01000083.1, on the reverse strand, counting down.
GCGACGGCGGCGGGCGGCACCCGCACGGACTCCGGTGCGTACATCCTCTGCGGGATGGCCAGCGCTGCGGCGCCGATGGCGAGCGTGAGGACGGTGGCGAGGAACGCCGGTCGGCTGAGGCGCCCGCGGCGCCGGGCACCGTCACCGCGGGCGGGCGCGGAGCCGCTATCCGACGCCGAAGATGACGACTTCGGACTCATCGGTCTTCCCATCCTCTGAAGTGGTGCGGTGACGTTCGACGGCGACGATCACGCCGGGCGCTGGCACCAGGTAGGCGTCGGTGTGCTCGATGCGAGCGTCGTATTCGGTCAGGTGCAGGGCAACGGAGCCGTCGGGGCGAGTGATGTCGAGGTCCCTGCCGGACCGCGTGACGGTCAGCGCATCCAGGTAAACGGCCCCCGTGCCCTGTTCTAAGGCCTGGTCGACGCCCTGTACCTGTCGCGTGGCCGGGTCGAAGACCACCGCGTCGCCGGGTTTCCCGTCCGCGCCTGCCACGGCCAGAGTGCGGGCGCCGTAGTCACGCACGGTCTGCCCCGAGGTGCCCAGCGGCACCGGTGCGGCGTCGTTGGTGCTCACGAGGGCGTCCAGGCTCATGGCCTCCAGAGGAAGGGAGAGCGGGTCCGCGTCGTCGTCGCGCATGGCGGCGTAGGCGGCGTCGACGTCGCTATAGCGGATGACCCAACCGTCGACTACGGGCGGTGTCAGAACGGGGCACACGGAGTCGAGGTTGTCCCCGTCGACGGTGCTCTGCCCCTCGGCGTCGCCCGTGGTCCGGTCGATGGGTACGAAGCCGCCGACTTGTCGCGATGCCGTGGGGTCGTCATCGGGGGCCAGGGTCAACTCGCACCAACTGGTCGCGGTTTGGCCGGGGCTCCAGCAGGTCGAGTCCAGAATGAGGGTGGAGTGCCCGCCCTGGGAGCCGGGCCAAAAGCTCTCGCAGGAGCCGACGTCGGTGCGCAGGCATTGCCGGTCGCCGTCGACGACGGCCGGGTCCGGGGGCAGGGTGGCCAGGACGGAGCCGTCTTCGAGCGAGATCACTTCCCGCTCGGCCATGACCACATGATCGGTGACCTGGATATGCAGGTCAACGGCCCGCTCGCTGACGATCGCGTAGCCGGTCACCTCATGGTCGAACAGCACCTCTCCGGTGCCGGTGTCGAGCCCGACCAGCCGGGTGGCGAAGTTGCTGGTGCTCGAGCTCAGCCCGAGAACCAGGTGGGTGCCGTCCGGACTCAGTACCGCCTGGCCGTGGGCCCGTTCGGCGGAGACGACGCCGTATCCGGTTACCGGCATGGTGCCTTCGGGATCGCGGTAGGACCAGGTGGTCTCACCGGTTTCGGGATCGAGGCCCATCGCGCCGTGGCCGGTGACGACAATGGGTCCAGAGGCCCCGGCCAGCACGCCCTCGACGTGGTAGATCTCGGCGTCGTCATCGTCAATGACGCGTTGCCAGCGCACCTGTTGCCCGAGGGTGTCCGGGATGTCTGCGGCCATGCCTGCGGGGGCGGTGGTGGAGACGGCCGCCGTCGTGGGGGTAGGGGAGGCCGTCGACGGCGTGGACGTCGGGACCGAGTCGGTGCAGCCCGCCAGCATGGGCGATACCAGGCCGATGGCGACGGCGGTAGTCAGAGCTGCTTCACGGATCGCCCGTGCCGGGCGAGGCGGGCGGAGGCGTGTGTCGTCGGCGGGGGAGGTGCGCATGTTCCCAGGGTGGCAGGAGGCGCCGCACCCGGCCATGGGGCGCACTGCCCGTTGGCGGGCCCGGACGCGGCTTTTGCCCGGTCAGCCGACGCCGTAAATCACCGTTCCGTAGCCCGTGGGGGCGGGGTCATTCGTGTCTGTGCGCCAGATGCTGCAGTGGTCGACGATCGCTACTGTTCCGGGAGCCTGTACGAGGTACGGAGCGTACTCGGACTTGTAATCGAGATTCTCCCGCCGATCGGGGTAGTCCACGTGCATGGCGACGGCGTCGTCGGGACGAAGCAGGTCAATTCCGTCGTCCGTGCGTGACCCGGTGGGGTACAGAGAGTCGAGATAGCCAGGACCGGAGGGGCGGGTGTCGACGTCGTCGCGAGTGAAAACTTGCCGAGTAGCAGGGTCGAACCAGGCCTGGACGGTGGCCGGCTCGTCCGGTTCGGCGGCGCCCAGGACGGCAAGGGTGTGTGCGCCCTCGTAGCGTTCGGGGCGGTTCAGGCTACCGAGGGCGACGGGCTCGGCATCATCGACTCCTGCTAGGGCGTCCAGGCTAACGGCCTCCAGAGGGAAACTGAGAGAGGTCGCCTCCTCCATCAGGTTGTGCCGACTCAGTTCCTCATAGGCGGCGTCCGGGTTGGCGTAGCGCACGGTCCACCCGTCCACGACGACAGAGTCGGATTCCCAGCGGTCAGGGTCTGGCGGGACGATTCCGCTGGCCGTGCTCACTGCCGAGGGGTCGCTGTCCGGCGCCACTTCCATTTCGCACCAGGGATAATCGACATAATTCTCTGGATCCTTGTCCGGGCTCCAGCAGGTGATTCCCAGGATGAGGGTCGAGTGCCCGGCACGAGACGGGGGCAGATATCCCCCACACCGGGGAGAATCGTCACGGGGGCATTCGGAGCGATTGCCTAGGTTTAGTCGCGGTGCGCGTTCGTCCGGCAGCGTGCTCAGCAAGCTGCCGTCGGTCAGCGACAGCACCTCCTGCTCGACCACGAGCACGTGATCGGTGACTTGCACGCTGGGGTACCGGTAGACCCAGGGCCTACCGCGGTTCTCTTCAAGTTCAGAGCGATCCTTGTACGCATGCTCGAAGGTGACCTCTCCGGTGCTGGCGTCGAGCACAACGAATTCCGTTTCCAGAGGGTTGTAACCGTAACCCATGACCAGCCGGGTGCGATCCGGGGTTAGGATTGCTTTGCAACTAGCCTCCATGCGTGTGTAGCAATCGCGGCCTATGGAATCTAGGTCGGCGGGGCGGGAGTAGGACCAGGTGGTTTCGCCGGTGTTGGGGTCGAGGCCCATGGCGCCGTGTTTGGTGACGACTATGGGCCCCGCGGCTCCGGCGATCACGCCTGTTATGTCATCGTCGCGGCCGTGCTCAATGACTCGTTGCCAGCGCACCTCAGCGGTCAAGGTTTCGGGGATCGGCGCTGGTTCGGTTGCGGCGACCTGTACTGATGTGGGTGTGTACATCATTGAGGGGATGGTCAACGCGATGACGGCGACGGCGAGAGGCGCCGCAGCGGCGCCGGTCGCGAGACCCGTCGTGTGTGGGTGTTGCTCTGCGCGTGCCGGCGCTTTAGGGGTGTGCGGCCCGGTTCTACGCAGTTGCAGGTCTGAGCCTGCGGCGACCGCGAGTCCGCCGGCGGCGACGGCGAGTTGCGCGAGCACCGGGTAGCTCATCTGGATGTCCTGCGACTCGCGCCACCACGTCCAGCCGAACAGGAGCGAAGCGGCGGTGAAGAGTACTGCGGGTACGAGCGCGCGTACCAGTGCACGACGCCGTTGTATCTGCGACATCGCCGAAGCAATCAGCAACCAGACGCAGCACGCGGCCGCAACCAGGAGAAGTCCGCCACCGAGAGCGGGGTTTCGGGCGTCCTCGGAGAGTCGGAATGCGCCGTTGTAGTGGTTGGCCTGTTGCCAGGCCCAGGCTCCTGCTATGACGGCGGCCAGTAGTCCGCCGGCGCGCAGGCCGCGGAGTATTTCGGTGCTGCGGCGTCGGGGTGGGGTGGCTGTGGCGGCAACGTCGTCGCGGGAGGGAGTGCGCATGTTCCCAGGGTGGCAGGAGGTACCGCACCCGGCCATGGGGCGGACTGCCCGTGGGCGGGCCCGGACGCGGCTTTTGCCAGGTTAGCCGACGCCGTAAATGACGAGTTCGTGTCTATAGCCGTCGCCACTGCTGTCCCGGGCGCTGTGGAGGTCCACGACGGTGATAACTCCGGGGGCCTGGACGATGTATGGGGCGTCATTACTCGTGTAATACGGCTCCTGGGCGGGGTCTTCGGAGTAGTAGTCCAGGTACAGGGCGAGGCGGCCGTCGCTGCGCACCAGGTCTATTCCTTCCTGGGCCTGTGGTGCGGTGAGCCGCAGGTCGTCGAGGTATCCGGGCCCGGTGGGATCAGAGTTGGCGTCGTCGACGTGGTTAACCGTGCGGGTGGCGGGGTCGAAGCGTGCCTGTACGGTTGCCTCCTCCGCTGTGGGGGCGGCTCCGAGTACGGCGAGGGTGCGGGTGCTGCGGTTGTATTCGGGGCGGTTCAGGCTGCCGAGGGCGACCGGATCAACGTCGTCGGTTCCGGCAAGGGTGTCTAGGCTGACGGCTTCGAGGGGGAAGCTGAGAGTGTCCACTTCCTTGGGATCCTGGTGTCGACTCAGCTCGGTGTAGGCGGCGTCTGGGTCCGCGTAGCGCACGGTCCAGCCGCCGACGTATTCCGGTGCCTCCCGAAACGTCGGGACTACGGCGTCGACCAGGGTGAGCGCGGTCGGATCGTCGTCCGGGGCGGTGAGCAACGCGCACCAGCGGTTGCGGTCGTCCTTCGGTTCTATGTTTTCGGGCTGGCTGGGGTTTCCGCAGATGGTGCCGTAAACCAGGGTGGAGTGCCCGCCCTGCGTCGGCCCGGGGTATTTCCAGCAGCGCTTTATGTTTCTATCGCCGCAGTAATGCGGATTCTCGTATTCATAGAATGTGCTGTAGGGAAGAGTTGATTGAATGCTGCCGTCCCTGAGTGATAGGATGTTGCGTCCCGCCCTGAGTACCTGGTCGGTGACCTGGATGTTTGGTCCTAAACGGGCAATGGAATCATAATTGTAGATGTACTCGAAGACGACCTCCCCGGTGGTGGTGTCGAGTACGACCAGAGGTGTGCCAAGCCAGCCGGCGTTGTAGCCGAGCACGAGTCGGCTCCGGTCCGGGCTGATGGCCGCGTAGCACCAGGCATTGCCCTCTTTCCAACAGTAGTCGTCCCCGAATGTCACGAGCTTGCCACCGCGGGTGTAGGACCAGGTGGTCTTCCCGGTGCTCGGGTCGAGGCCGATGGCGCCGTGGTCGGTTATGACGATGGGGCCGGCTGCCCCGGCGATCACACCGCCGATGGGCTGCAGGTCTCCCGCATTAGGAATCTGAATGGTCCGTCGCCAGGTGACGGAATCGCTCAGGGACTCGGGTACCGGCTGGGCCGGGGCGGCGGGTACCTGCACGGACTTGGCCGCGTAGTGCTCGGCGGGCAGGGCTAGAGTCACAGCGCCAACAGCGAGTGTCAGTGCCGTCGCGACGGCGGCCGGCCGGGTGGGGCGGAGTAGACGGATTCGGCGGGAACGGGGCTTTGCGTGGTGGTTGTGTCGGTCGCGGATGAGTATGTCCGCGACCCCTGCGGCGCCGAGGGCGAGTGCTGCGACCGCGAGCTGGGCGAGCGCCGGATAGGACATCTGGATGTCCTGCGACTCGCGCCACCATGTCCAGCCGAATAGGAGCGAAGCGGCGGTGAAGAGTACTGCGGGTACGAGCGCGCGTACCAGTGCACGAGGCTGTTTTGTCTGCGATGTCGTGGGAGCAAGCAGCAACCAGACGCAGCACGTGGCCGCAACCAGGAGAAGTCCGCCACCGAGAGCGGAGTTTCGGGCATTCTCGGAGAGTCGGAATGCGCCGTTGTAGTGGTTGGCCTGTTGCCAGGCCCAGACGCCGACGATCACTGCGATGACCAGGGCGCCGAAGCGCAGACCGCGCAGCATCTCTGTGCTGCGACGCTGGGCCGGGCTGACCGGGGCGGAGGCGGGAGAGGCGTCATCGTCGACGGGGGAAGCATCCACGATCCCAGGGGGCCACAAGGCGCCACGGTCCGGCCATGGGGATACCCGCATGAGACGCCGGTGCCCCACACCTTCCTGCCGGAAGCTGTGGGGCGCCGGTGCGGTGCGTCGGGGAGCTCGATTCTGGGCTCCGCCTTAACGGTTTAGCGGTTGTCGAAGTGGGAGTCGAAGGCGGCGTCGGGCAGGTCGTAGACGTGCTCGCGCGCGAACTTCAGGGCCATGGGGGCGCCGTGCAGGCGGTCCATGCCGGAGTCCTCCCATTCGATCGAGATCGGACCGTCGTAGCCGATCTGGTTCAGCGTGCGGAAGTAGCCGTCCAGGTCGGCCTCGCCCAGGCCGGCGGAGACGAAGGTCCAGCCGCGGTGCGGGTCGTCCCAGGGCAGGTGACTGGACAGGCGGCCGTTGCGCCCGTCGAAGTGGGTCTTGGTGTCCTTGCAGTGGACGTGGTAGATGCGGTCGGCGAAGTCGGTGAGGAAGACGGCCGGGTCGATCTGCTGCCAGATCATGTGGGAGGGGTCCCAGTTGATGCCGAAGGCCTCGCGGTTGCCTATGGCGTCCAGGGTGGCCTTGGTGGTCCAGTAGTCGTAGGCGATCTCGCTGGGGTGGACCTCGAGGGCGAACTTGACCCCCTCGGAGTCGAAGACGTCGATAATCGGGTTCCAGCGGCGGGCGAAGTCCTCGTATCCGTCGGCGATGACCTCGGCGCCCACCGGCGGGTACATGGCCACGTACTTCCAGATCTTGGAGCCGGTGAATCCGGTGACGACCTTGGCGCCGAGCTTGGCGGCCACCTTGGCGGTGAGCTTGAGCTCCTCGGCGGCGCGCTCGCGCACGCCCTCCGCCTCGCCGTCGCCCCAGACGCGATCGGACAGCAGGCCACGGTGGCGGAAGTCGATGGGGTCATCGCAGATGCACTGGCCCGTGGAGTGGTTGGAGATGGCGTACACGCTCAGGTTGTGACGGGCCAGGGTGTCCTTCCACTGCTGACAGTAGGAATCGTCCTCGGCGGCGCGGTAGACGTCCAGGTGGTCGCCGGCCACCGGTACCTCCAGGCCATCGAAGCCCCACTGCTCCGCCAGCGTGCACACCTCCTCGAACGGCAGATCCACCCACTGGCCGGTGAACAGGTTGATGGGACGCGGCATGACAAAGCTCCTTCGCAGACAAACGGCCGTCCGGAGGCTGATGCGGCGGCATCGCCCGATCCGAGCCCCCCGACGAATGCGAAGCTACCGATGCAGGTTCGGCCGCGGACAGGCCCAGATGCCCGCCTTCTGCGCGCATGGTGCAGAAGGCCTAGAGTGAACGCGCCTTCAGGCGTCGTGCTCGCGCAGCCAGGTCAGTGAGGCCGCGATGCCCTCGAAGATGTCGCCCGCATAGTCGTCGAACTCCACCACGCGCAGCGCCTGCGGCGCCGCACGCAGCGAGGCTTCGATGTCTACCGCGCCACGGCCGGCCGGCTGCTGTTGGGCCGTGTACTGCGCCATGACGGCGGTGATCCCCTCAATGCTTTCAGGAAGTCGCGGGGGAGTGGAGGGCAGGACGCCGTCCTTGACGTGGATTGCCCTGACCCGGTCGCCCAGGCGCCGCAGCAGTGCCGGGGCATCCGCACCGCCGAAGGTTGCCCAGAACGTATCCACCTCCAGGGCCACACCCGGCTCAAGCGCATCGGCGAACACCTCCAGCGCATGCTTGCCGCCGATCAGGGTCGCTGTCTCCCAGGCGTGGTTGTGGTAGCCGAGTGTCATCCCCGCCTGTGCTGCAAGTGCTGCCGCCGTATTCGTCTTCTCCGCCAGGCGGGCGACGTCGTCGGCGGTCCGCCAGCGATCCGGTGGCAGGTACGGGTCGATGAGCAGCCGGGTACCGATCTCCGTGGCCGCGGCCAGGACCTGCTCGGGATCCTCGGCCTCGATGATCGAGGCATGCGCGGTTGGTGCGGTTAGGCCAGCGGCGTCCAGGGCGCGGCGCAGCCGCTCCGCCTGCTCGACGAAGGCGAAAGCCTCGACGCGGGTGTAGCCGATCTCGGCGATGCGGGCGAGGGTGCCCTCCAGGTCTGCGGCGAGGGCGTCACGGACGGCGTAGAGCTGGACGCTGGGAACTGACATGGCGGGATCCTCCTTGACCGGTCCCGCCATCCTCGCGCGGGGGAGGGCGCCACAGACAGTGCGGGTGCGCGCGGAACTGCACGCCCCGGGCGGAAGGGTTCCTGCAAATCCCTACCTTCGGGTCCTGCAAATCCCTACCTTCGGCTCCTGCAAATCCCTACCTTCAGCTATGCTGCGGGCATGGATACGGCACAGGAAGTGGGTATTGCCTACCTCCCGCGCGCCGTGGATGCGGCGGTCAGCAAAACCCTCGAGTCCGTCGGTGCCATCGTGTTGGAGGGGCCGCGGGGATGCGGAAAGACCATGACCGGCCTACATCACGCCGGATCGTACGTTCTGCTCGACACCCCCGAGGCGCAGGCCGCTGCCGACGTCGACCCGCGCATATTGCTCGAGGGCGAGACGCCACGGCTGCTCGATGAGTGGCAGACCGTCCCGCAGGTCTGGAACCTTGCTCGCCGGGCAGTCGACTTCTCGAATCAACCTGGGCGTTTCATCCTCACCGGTTCGGCCGTGCCTACCGCCGACTCGGTGAGGCACACCGGAGCGAGCCGATTCATCCGCATCCGTCAGCGCACCATGACCTGGGCGGAGAAGGCCGGTGAACTGACAACGCCGGGTATCGGGCTGCAAGACCTCTTTTCCGGCTCGCAGCCGACACCATCAATGCGCACCACCCCGCTCGCCGATGTAGTCAACAATGTGCTTACTCCGGGCTTCCCGGCCTTGCGCACAGCCGACGCGCAGGTGCGTACCCGTGCGTTGAACGGCTACCTTCAGGACACCGCTACCACGGACCTCGGGAGACTCGCCACGCTGCGCTCTGAGCCCGTCCTCGTAGAACAGATGCTGGTGGCGTTAGCACGATCCACGGCTAGCGAGGTCTCGCAGGCAACGCTGCGCCGAGATATCGCCCGCGTGCTCCCGGCGCCGTCTGAGGCCACCGTCGCGAAACTGCTCGAGTTGCTGCAACGTGTGTTTGTGGTTGAGGCCGTGACGCCGTGGGCGACTGCGCTGCGCTCGAAGGCGAAGCTGCGCCGAAGCAATGCCTACCACCTCGCCGATCCGGCCTTGGCCGCTGCCGCCCTGGGGGCCGACGCCGCGCGCCTGACGCGCGACCTTGAGACGCTCGGCTTCCTGTTCGAGTCCGCCGTTGTCCACGATCTACTCGTTTACGCCGAGGCGGTGGGCGGCCGCGTGCATCGCTACCGTGACTCGAACGGGCATGAGATCGATGCCGTGATTACCATGCCGGACGGTTCGTGGGCCGCGGTGGAGGTCAAGCTCGGGGGAGGTCAGGTTTCCGCCGGGGCAGCGCGGCTTTCGCAGGCGGTGGCGCAGATCGACGCACCGCCGCCGGCGTTCCGGGCCGTCATCACCGGAACCGGATTCACGGCCACGTTGCCTGACGGCACGCTGACCTTCCCGCTGGATGCGCTGCGTCCCTGATCGAATGGCCGTTTGCGCGAACCGGCCGGTCAAGGTATCTCGGAGGCAGTGGTCACGGATGGACACTTCCGGCCGCTGATTCGCTATGGGGCGGTGCCGTCGTAACTCTTGCGACTGCCGCTCTCACTTTCTTGCTGATCGTGCGAAAGCCCGTCTCCGGTGCCTGGCCCGGAAGCGGCGCGGACCGTAGCGTCGTGGGCGTTCGGCGTCGACGGCGTAGGGGCACGTCCGCTCTGGACCGGAGATGACCGGGCTGGCCGGGAGCCGACGCAGACTCCCGGGTACCGGGGTTGAAAGGGCTATTCCCCCGGAACTGTGCGGTCGTCCGCGCTCGCAGTTCCGCGCGCCCGGCCCCGACCGCCTTACTTCCCACATGCAGAAGAAAGGACGGAAACATGACTCTCAAACGTGGAGTGACGCTGTACGCGCTCCAGGACGCCTACGGCCGGGGTGGCCTCGGGCGTGTTGCGTAAGTGGGTGGGGTGGTTGGCGTGGTGTGCGGAACAAGGTGAGGCCTTCGGGGTGTCACGGGTGGTGCGAGACCACACCGTGACACCACCAAAGGCCTCGGCTGTTGCGTATAGACACCTGTGCCCGTCATGATCTGACCGATGCCCGGTGGGGGCTGCTCGAGCCCCTGCTGCTCGCCCCGCCTGCTCGTGGCAGGCCCCGGGTGTATCCGCTGCGGGACATGATCAACGCCGCACGGTGGAGAACCAGGGTCGTGGCGCCCTGGCGCGACATGCCCTCCCGCTACGGGCCGTGGTGGAGGGCCTATGCCCTGTACCGGGGTCTGGCAGACCGCTGGGGTGTGGAAGCGCATTGAGGCCGCACTGTTCGCCCAGGCCGACGCCGAAGGCGGCATGCTGGCCCGGCTGCTGACCCTCCAGTC
>NZ_QMIN01000083.1:0-7096 GCF_003287795.1 Actinomyces sp. Z5 | reverse complement strand
GCCGTAGCCGCCGGTTACAGCGGTCCAACGGGGCGTGGGCGGTCCAACGGGGCGTGGGCGGTCCAACGGGGCGGTGCAAGACCCGCTGGCGGAGAAGCTGGGCATCACCATGGCGGTTGAGGTGCACGCAGGCATGAGCTTCGACCACCCCCTCACCGCCGCCTGGATCGAGCAGATGCGGGATCTGGACAACCCGCACGTCGGACTCGTGGTCGACTTCGGCATCTACTGCCACCGCTACCCCGAAATCGCTACGAACTACTTCCGTGCACAAGGGCTCAACGAAGATGTGGTTGAGTACATCGCCGACATCTACGCCTCCGGATCCGACGGTCGCCGAGCCTTCCCCCGTGCCACCGGGGAGGAGAACCGGGACGCCTACGAGTTCCCCGAGGAGCTGACACACCTGTTCAAGTCGCCTGTGGATGAGGTGTACGCGACCAACGCCTCCGGTTACGAGAACACGTCCCTAGACACCTTGGACGAGTACCTGCCGTGGATCAAGTCCTTCCACGCCAAGTTCTGGGAAATGGTTCCCGACGGCGTCGGCGGCTACCAGGAGGCCTCCATAGACTACCCGGCCGTCGTCGCTCGCCTGAAGCAGCTCGACTACGACGGCTACCTGTGCAGTGAGTACGAGGGGCAGCGCTTCATCATCCCCGGGGACCCGATTCCCGACGTCGAGCAGCTGACCCGCCACCAGCAGATGCTCCAGGCACTGATCAACGGAGAATGAGGCAGCCGGAACCATCGCGCCCTCAAGCCGGAAGAGCCGCATTTCCTGGGGCGATCGAAATCAGGCCGGCTCGTATTGGACGATCGTCGGATCGCCGGTGGACAGGGCGATCAGCTGGGGAATGATCGTTGTGAAGTGCGCCGAGGCGTTGTGCGTCTCAATGGCGGCGTCGTCGGCCCATGCCTCCAGGAAGGTGAGGGTCGTGGCGTCGTCGCGGGCGCGCAGCAACTCGTAGGAGATATTGCCGGGCTCCGCGCGCGAACCCTCCACCAGTTGACGCGCCTTGGCGGTGAACTCCCCGACGGTGTCGGGCCGGACCGTGAACGTGGCGATGATGCGGATCATGGGAACTCCTTCGTGCAGGGGCAGCGGCTGCCGGCGGTGCGGCTGCGACATTACTACCGACCTCGGCACGTAACTTCAACCGACCTCGGGGAGAGAGGGGCGGGAACGGGGTCAGGCGGTGGCGGCGGTGAAGACCGAGTTGACGGCGAGCAGGGCACAGCCGCGCAGCTCGTCGTCGAGTCCGCTGTCCGCGGGCAGGATCTCCAGGTCGGTGGTGGCCAAGGACAGTGCGCGCTCGTACACGATGCGCCGGATGACGTCCAGGAACATGGGGCACCCCTGCGGCATCGGCCCGGCCAGTACCACCCGTCCGGGGTTGAAGAAGCTGACCACCATGGCCAGGGCATCGCCGACGGCGGTCGCGGAGCGCACCATCAGGGTGACGCATTCGGTATCGCCGGCGTTCACGCCGGTGACGATGTCCTCGACGGTCAGCTCGCCACGCCGATCCAGACACTCCTTCAGGTGCGGGCTCAACCCCTCCACCGCAGCTCGGTGGGCGTCACGCAGCAGCGCCCACCCGCCCGCCACGGCCTCCAGGCATCCGGTACGGCCACAGCGGCAGATCACCGAGTCAGTTCCGGAGACCTGCACGTGCCCGATGTCGCCGGCGGCGCCTGCAGCACCCAGGTGCAGGTGTCCGTTGGACATGATTCCGACGCCGATTCCGGTGCCGACTTGCAGGTAGAGGATGTTTGCCGACTCCCGCCTGCCCTGGTCGGGCAGGGTGGAGGCGTAACCCAGCAGCATGATGTTGACGTCGTTTCCCGTGGCGACCGGCACGCCCAGGGCGGGCTCGAGGGTGCCGACGACGTCGAAGTCGTCCCAGCCGGGCATGATCGGCGGGCTCGACGGGCGTCCGGTCTCCTGGTTGATCGGGCCGGGGAGTGAGACTCCGGCCGCCCAAACCGGTGGCTCGTGGCGGCGCGTCATGTCCTGCAGCTCTTCGGCGGCCCGGGTCAGGGTCGCTTCCGGGCCGCGGGTTATGGGCCAGTCCAGGGTGCGTCGCTCCACCGGCTGCCCGGCGAGGTCTGTGACGGCGAGGCGCAGCGTCGAGGTGTGCACGCCCACCGCGAGCACGAGCCCGGCCTCCTGACGGAATCTCCACGTGGCGGGCGCTCGACCCCCGGTCGAGGGCGCCGAGCCGTCCGGGGCGATGAGCCCGGCGTCGATCGCCGTGTTTATCAGCGAGGAGATCGTGTTGCGGCTCATTCCAGTCATACGCGCCAGCTGCTGCCGGGTAATCGCACGGCCCGTGCGGATGAGGTTGACGGTCAGGAGCACATCGGTGTCAATTGCGGCGATGGGACTGGACACGGCTGCCTCCCGGTGTGAATGACCGCGGCGCCGCACGGGGATGGGCGTCGACGTACCCTCAGCCTAATTCAGGCATTGGTGTAACAGTGCTCGGCTCGGTTGTGATCATGGAGCGCCGCGGTGGGGTGATTCGCGTTCGTCGTCCGCCGCTTCGACGGCGTGGTGGGCTTCGACGCCGTTGGCGGGGCTAATGCCGTGATCGTGCAGAAGCGGTGTCCGGGTGCCTGGCCGCCCCCAACCGCCGCGCCATAACCTCGGTGCATCCGGGGCATCCCGAGACAGCTGCGGCTATCACCCGCGGGCAATCCCGCCCGCGGCGCCTGCCGGCCGCAACGAACTCAGCACCCTCCAGGAACCCTCCAAGGACGGAGAGAGGACGGATACATGACTATCAAGAAGGGCGTCTCCCTGTACTCGCTGCAGGACGCCTATGGACGCGGCGGCCTCGGGCTTGAGGGCACCATCGCCGCCGTCGAGGAAATGGGCACACAGGGCATCGAGATCCTCTCCGACGAGATGATCCGCGGTGCCGCGCGTGCCAGCGAGGAGACCCTCGCCGAGTGGGACGCGATTATGGAGCGGCACCCGCTCGAGCGAGTCTCCAATGACATCTTCATCAATTCCTCCCTGTACAAGAACCGCTGGCTGACGCTTGAGGAGCAGGTCGAGCTGCTCAGTGCGGACCTGCGCCTGACTCACCGGCTGGGCTTCCCGCTGGTGCGCATCGTCTCCCAGACGGACCCGGCCGTGATCCGCCCGACTCTGCCGCTGGCGGAGAAGCTGGGCATCACCATGGCGGTCGAGGTGCACGCCGGTATGAGCTTCGATCACCCCATGACGGAGGCCTGGATCAAGGAGATGAAGGAGGTCGACAACCCGCACGTCGGACTCGTGGTCGACTTCGGCATCTACTGCCAGCGGCACCCGCGGGTGTCCACGAACTACTTCCGCGAGACTCTCGGGGTCAACGAGGACGTCATCAAGTACATCGACGACATCTTCGCCCGCGGCATCGACCCGCGCCAGTTCTTCCCCCGCAACCCGGACAACCCCGACGACTACGAGTTCCCGGAGGAGCTTACCCGGCACTTCCACACCTTCCAGGACCGTTTCTACGCCATGATGTCCACCGGGTATGAGAACACCTCTCTGGACACCCTGGACGAGTACCTGCCCTACATCAAGTCCTTCCACGGCAAGTTCTGGGAGGTCACCGATGAGGGCGAGGAGTACTCCATCGACTACGGCCGCATCTTCACCCGGCTCAACCAGCTGGGCTTCGACGGCTACGTGTGCAGTGAGTACGAGGGGCAGCGCTTCGTACTGCCGGGCGAGCCCATCACCGACCTCGAGCAGGTGCGCCGTCACCAGGAGCTCATGGAACGGCACTTAAGCGACGGCAAGAACGGCGGCGCCGACGCCGCCCAGAACGACGGAAAGTGAGCAGCACCCATGTTCGACGGATACATCTTTACCGAGAACTCCCTGGCCAATGTCGAGGAGGACGGCAAGAGCATCGGCTTCCAGATGCGCACCCGCATTCCCTACTACCGCGGCATTCCGCTGTCGATGGTGCACGACGTCGAGGTCGAGGTGGACGGTGAGGCCGTGCCCCGCGAGGACATCCGCTTCACCGCCGACGACGGCAAGCACTGGTTCACCCTGGGGGAGATGGAGACGGTCACCTTCTTCCGCTGGGAGTACGCCGACGAGGCCACCGTGCGCGTGCTGCACGAGGGCGGGCTCGCCCCCGGTGAGCACGAGGTACTGCTGCGGGTCTCGGCGCGCGTGGCCTATATCCCCGTGCCCTTCTCCGGCGAGATGAAGCGCACGGTCACCGTCTGAGCCGGCCCAGGCGCATCCCGACGACGGCGGCCCGGTTGGCTCCTCGCCACCGGGCCGCCGGCGTCGGACGCCAGATTCCGCAACCGCCCACAGCCCCGACCATTCCGAAAGCCGAAGGAGACTTTCCCATGAACCGTATCGACAGCCGCCACCTGGTGGTCGGGGGACGCCCCCGGCTGCTGCTGGGCGGGCAACTGCACAACTCCACCAGCTCCGACATCGAGCTCGCCCGCGTCGCCTTCGACCGGGTGGTCGAGCTCGGCGGCAACGCCGTCACCGCCACCGCCAGCTGGCACCTGGTGGAGCCCCGCGAGGGCACCTTCGACTTCACGGGCGTGGACGCGCTGATCGACCTGGCGCGCGAGCGCGGCCTGGCGCTGACCCTGCTGTGGTTCGGCGCCTTCAAGAACGCCGCCTCCACCTACGCGCCCCGCTGGGTGCGTGCCGACACCGGGCGCTTCCCGCGCGCGGAGGCCGGCGCCGACGGCGCCACCGGTGCCTTCACCCGACCCGGCACCTCCATGCTGTCGGTGTTCTCTCCGGCTCTGCTGGAGGCCGACCGGCGCGCCTTCACCGCCCTGGCCCGCCATATCGCCGAAGTGGACGCCGACGGCACCGTGGTCATGGTGCAGGTGGAGAACGAAACGGGCCTGCTGGGCGCCTCCCGCGATCATGCGGCGGACGCCGAGGCCGCCTGGTCCGCCCCGGTGCCGACGGCGCTGCTGGACTGGCTCGCCGCGCACCCCGAGGCCACCGGCACCGCCTCGCGGCTGTGGCGCGAGCAGGGCTCACCCGCCGCGGGCACCTGGCCCCAGGTGTTCGGGGACGGCCCGGGCGCCGACGAGGTCTTCATGGCCTGGGGCTTCGCCTCCTACTGCGAGGCGCTGGCCGCCGCCGCGGCCGAGCACCTGGACGTCGCCTACTACGCCAACGCCTGGCTGGGCCCCCAGCCGGGGCAGGAGCTACCGGGCCAGTACCCCAGCGGCGGGCCCGTGGCCGGCGTCGTGGACGTGTGGAAGGCGGCGGCGCCGACGCTGGCCCTGCTCGGCCCCGACATCTACGTCGACGACGTCAAGGGCGCCGTGTCCGGGTACGTGCGGGAGGACAATGCGCTGCTGGTGCCCGAGTCGCGGGTGGCCGTCGGCAACGTCTTCTGGGCCGTCGGTTCGGGGGCGGTCGGCTTCAACGTCTTCGGGGTGGACGACCTGCGCCCCGACGGACAGTTCGCCGCCGCCTACCACCTGCTCACCGGGGCGGAGGGTGTGATCGTGGCGGCGCAGCGTGAGGGCCGTATCCGGCCCGTGCTGCTGGAGGCGGAGGAGACCGCCGTCGTCGAGCTGGGCGGCCTGACCTGGACCGTGCGCGGCGCCGCCGACGTGCTGAGCAAGATCTTCCTCGATGCCGGCGTGCAGGTGCGCACGCAGGCCCGCGGCGAGCAGGAGAACCTGGAGGAGGCGCTCATGCCCGCCCCGGCGGACACGCGCGCCATGGGCGTGCTGATCGACCTGGGAGAGGATGAGGTGCTGGTGATCGGCCAGGGACTCATGCTGGAGGCGGCCGGTGCCCCGGGTGAGATCGTGGAGATCGACGACGCCGTCGAGGGCCGCTACGAGGCGGGGGAGTGGGTGAGTGGCCGCAACCTCAACGGTGACGAGCGCCTGAACCTGCTGCCGCTGGACCGCCTGGCCGCCGTGCGGGTGCGCGTGCTGCGGCGGTGGAGGTGACTGGGAGCAGACTAGTTTGGGTGATGGTGCAAAGACGGGAGCCGGTTGGGACTCACTCCAGGTGCCGGCTGATGTCCGCGCGCACATGGATAATCCGGACGACGGTTACGGTTGCAGACTCGTCATCGACCCAGTAGAAGGCGAGGTGCTGGTCGGCGCGTACATATCGATACTCGCGCGAGAGCGAACGAGATGGCGTATAGACGCGGTGACGACTCGGCATGGTGCTCAACGAGTTGATGACAGTGACGATGTGTCGCACTGTCCGCACTGCGGAATCAACGTCTCCAGATACCTCGAGTACCGATAGCCCAGCATCGGCGAGTTCTTGCTGTGCTCTGGGCAGGTAGCGGACTACGTACGATCTCATGCTTCTGTATCGACGGGGTGCGACGTGCTGGTCTGTCTGGATTCGTTGGCGTTGTCGATCGCGGCGCGTGCGTACGCGAGTACTTCCTCCGAGGTGAAACGCTCCGTGGTTGTCTCCATCTCGACTTCCGCCGCGGCCAGCGCCTCGGTGATCTCCCGGTTGAGCGCGAGCGCCTCGTAGTGCTCGATGCTCATCACCACCATGTCGCCCACCCCGTTGCGGGTAAGGAAGACAGGGCGATCGTCCTCATGGACAGTTGCTGAGATCTCCGTGAACTTGTTGCGCAGGTCGGAGATCGGGCGGATGACTGGCATGGGTATCCTCAATCCCGCATCGAAGACGTTTTATCATCACCATGATAGCAGAGCTGCGAGGTGGGGGGGTGCCCCTATGTGGTTTGTCAAGCGGCGGTGGGTAGTTGTTGGGCTGGTGGGTCGTAGAGGGAGCCGTGGCGGATCATGGCGTATAGGGTGAGGATGCGGCGGTGGGCGAGGGCGAGTATGGCCTGGCCCAAGGCGTTTGCCCTGGGCGCGTTTGCGCTCGTAGTACGCCCGGGATGCGGGGTCGGACCGCAGTGAGGCGAAGGCCGACAGGAACATGGCTGGCTTGAGGCGCTTGTTGCCCGCGTGGGAGACGCACCTCACCCCGGATGGAGGACCCGGACCGCCGGGTGACTGGTGTCAGGCCGGCGTATGAGGCCAGCTGGGCGCCGGTGGGGAAGGTTCTACCCGCGGTTTCGGCCAGGAACACAGCGGCGGC
>NZ_QMIN01000082.1:0-55427 GCF_003287795.1 Actinomyces sp. Z5 | reverse complement strand
GTCCTGACACAGAACTGTCACCGATGTCCTGAGACATAACAGGTACGAACCGTCGTCGTTCATGCCGAACCGTTACTGCTACCTGACGAACCGTCACCGGAACACACGAACCGTCCACCCCACGACACCACCCCATCACGCCACCCCCTGACGCCGCACCATGACGGCCCGCGTGCCAGTGCCCTCCGACACACCGCACTCGGCAGTCCGCCTGGCCCGCCCGGCGGTGCGGGTCAGCGCCCGGCCCGCGCCCGGCGGCGTGGGCCTGGGCTCCAGGGACGGGGACCCGACCCCCGTGGCCCGGGGTTGGCGGGGCCCGTGTTCCCCGGCCGGCTGTGCTCCCGTGAGACGGCTGTCATGTCGATTTACGACCTTGGGGTGCGAATCACGACCACCCCGGGGTCGTAAACCACACCCCAAGATCGGAAACCAGCGCCGACCAGCGCTTCGCACTCGAGGGTGCGACCGCTCGGAACAACCGCACGGAGGCCATCCACGGGCCCGGCAGGCCGCCCTCGGGCACGGGAGATGGCCTTCGGGCACGTGAGGCTGCGCGCGGGCGCGGGAGAGGTCGTCCTCGGCAGAACTCGTTCTCAGGCCAACCAGAACACACCACCAGCCACACCCCCAAACACGAAGAGCCACGTTTCCGCGGCAGGGACACACCAACACCGCCCGATATAGAATTGAAATAATTCTTTCGTTTGGATTGAGGAGTCTCATGAAGCGCCGTCATCTTCTCGGCGGAATGCTGGCAGCTGCCGCATTCCCCCTGACTAGCGCATGCCGCCCGCGGACGCCGTCGAGCGGGCCCACCGCTCGTACGCCCACTGCCGGAGCGAGCGCAGCACCCTCTGCAGCGTCCACCCCGCGTATTCCGACCGCCTTCGACGACGCCGGGAGTCTGCCGGGATCAGACTTCCGACCCGAGTCGTTCACCTGGCTCCGTGGCGGCTACCTCGTGGGCAGCAGCGGCAACACCTGGTGGTACGGGGATCCATCCGCCATGAACTACTGGTACTTCACAGCCGACGGCACCGACGCCGACTCCATGGAACTGGTAGCCATGGGCTCCGCCGAAGAGCTTCAGAACCTCGCACCGCAGGTCGGACCGGCTCAGATTCTCACCGACGAAATCATGGTCGTCGACGCCGCTGCCCACTTCGGCTATGTCGTCGTAACGGCGGTACGCACCGGGGTGACCCAGGAATCCGCCTGGCAGGCCCATCTGCTCAAGGTGGATCTGGAGGCTGCGGCTGTCGTGGCAGTGCTGCCGCTAGACGTCGACGCCGCAGTCGACACCACGATCGGCAACTGGGCGATGGCGCTAGACACCGACGGCATCAACCTGGGCGTCGGTACCGGGAGAATCCGTGGCGACACCCGCGTTTGGGCCATCAACACCGAGTCGATGGAGATTGCCCTTAAGGATCCGCATCAAGTTGGTTATGACACCTTCCATCAGGTCAACGGCGACGCCCTACTGACAGGCACGGCGAGCTCCCCCTACTCCGAGGGCGCCTACCCGCCCTACATCGTCTACTCGCTCGAGTCCGGCAACCTGGTCACCCAGGAGAACAACACCGACACCTACCTGCTCGGCCGCTGGCTGTATTGGCTGGAGACGGCCTTCGACGCCTGGCGCGTCATGGACGTGACCACCGGCGAGGAGGTGACCATGGCCGATCAGCCTCCCGTAGGCGCGCCGGACGCGCGCCCGACGGTGTGGGAGACGGGCGGTTATTCGGTCGTGCGCACCGACTCGGCGCTGGATGTGCGCCCCCTCGGTTCACCGACGGCGACACTATCCCTGTCTGCGGACGCCGACGACACCATCCCCGCAGCGCTTGCCGTCCACCGCGATGTCGTTTATGCAGCCTATCCCTCCGCCGCGCATGAGCTGCACCTGATCGATCTCGCCACCGGCGAAGAGCTGGCCACCGCCAGGCTCGGAACCGAGGAGGACGGAATCGATCGTGAGCCGCAGGCGCTAGCCGTCTCCGAGGTCGGTGCCGGCTACTTCTACAGCCGAGGCGGGGCCTGTACCTTCCACGCAGCCACCGACTGGCTGCACTGACCGGCAGCTCCCGGTACACAACGTCCTACCAGCCCGGGGGTGTCATTGGTGCCGGTCTTAGCAACAGGGCGGCGGGCAGCCCTGCCCATGGGCATATCGGGAGCACCCCGGGACACTGGGACCGTCTCCATCCCCGTCCCCGGGTGCAGGCCCGGTAGGAGTCTCGATGCGTCGACGCACTGTTCTAACCGCCGCCGCCTTGGGTGCCGTCGGGTCGCTCATCGGCTTGCCCGCCTGCTCCGTCTTCAACTCCCCCAGTGCGGCGCCGACGCCGTCACCGGCCATGCCGCCCGGCCCGGACGCCGTCCCGGATGCTCTGAGCGACCAGCACCTGTGGCCGGGTGGCTCTCACGTGCGCTCCACTGTCACCGCAGTGCGCGAACACTTCCTTACCGGGGCCGTTCAGGCCACCGAGGCCACGGCCTACGTCCAGGGGATGTGCCCGGTGGTGGTGGACCTGAACGGTCCCACCACATGGGGCGTCCTCCTCGACGACGACGGACGGTGGACCACTAGGCAGGTAGTGCCGGACAGCAAGGCCGGGCCGGGCGAGCGCGACCCGGACGACAACCAGCCCACGACCATGCTCGTCGCCGGTCCGGCGGTGATTGATTACACGCACGCCTACACCGTCGTGGCCGCTTTGGCCGGCGTGCCGTACAACCAGGAGTACTACTCCCAGCCCGACGACGCCTGCCCCGTCAGCCTGCTTAAGGTCGACCTGGCCGACGGGTCCCTGGATGCCGTAACCACCGTAAGCGAGAGCTGGCCGGCCAGCGCGATACGCCATCTCTGCCTGTCCTTCACACAGGACCGCGCCGGTCTCCTACTCACCGGCGCTCCCGACACCGACGAGGGATCCTTCCGTAAGGAGACATACGCCCACATCGGGCTGCGTCTGTCTACCGAAGATCTCTCCGTGGAGCTGGACAGCCACGACCTTCTGCGCGGCCGAGGCTACGACATGGTCTCCCCCTGTGGCCAGGCCGTGGTGGGCAAAACCGAATTCGGCCGGGAATGGCTGCTGGTCTGCCTCGAGGACGGCACGCTTATCAGGCCGTCTGAGGACGCCTACCCCCACCTGGTGCGGGATGGCTGGTTCTATTACCAGCAAGAGCGTTCCCTTCGTGCCCAGGAGCTCGGTTCGAAAGAGGCCATCACCGTGACGGACATGGACATTCAGACATCGAATGGGAGCTACTGGCCGGAGATCTACTCCGATCAACCGGAGATCATCCAGATCGGCAGGAGCTCGGCCTCGGGGATAGAAGCTCTCCGTGTGTTACGCCCCGGCCAGACCACCCCGACCGTGTCCTGGAATGGCGAGGACAAGGTGCCTGATGGCGCCTGCGTATGCGGGGATGTCCTCTATGCCTGGTACCAAGAGGACGCTAGTGGCCACTTGCGCGTGGAGATGATCTCGCTGAGTGAGGGGGAGGAGGGCGACGCCCTGGGCACGTGTGAGACCGGGGAGATGACGGTGACAGTGGATGACTCCCCTGTGGTAACCGCCTGGGGAGTTGCCGTAGGCGACCGCTTCTACGCGGCCACACAGTGGCTCGACGGCGTCCCCCAGCAGCCCACGGGGACAGCCAGTCCCGGCCCCGCATCACCCCAGGCCTCCTCCAGCCCGACCGGATAGCGGCACCTTCACCGTCGTCCCCGGTGCCCATCCCACATCAGCAACCCACCGCTCGCCCAACACTCGCCATCAGGCATTTAGGAACAGCCATGCGTCGTCGTACCGTCCTAGCCACTGCCCTTGCCACAACCCTTGGCTCCGGAGCTCTCGCCGGCCTCACCGCCTGTTCATCCTCCGGCAAAAGCAACGTCATAGCGCCCACCCCCTCGCCCGTTCCGGCTGCGACCATCAAGCAGCCGCCTGTGCCCGCGCCACCGTCCTCCACCTCCTGCCCCTCAGGCTTCTCCTCCCGGGTACTGTGGCCCACTGCCAATGTGCCCTCCGCCATCACCGCTGTCCACGAGCATTACCTGGCAGGTACTGCTGAGGTTAACGACGACCTACTCCCCGAAACCAACGGCCTGCGTCCCGTGGTGGTGGATCTCAATGGTCCCACCACCTGGGCGGTACTCCTGGACGAGGACGGGGAACTGATCACCAAGGAGGTCGAGCTCAAAGATTCTCCCGCAACGTCCCGCCTCGATCCCTTCGGCACCTCCGACGACTCCGCCTCTCCCACCCCCGGCCTTCCCTATACGGCGCTGAGCGCTGGCCCCGCCGTCATTGATGGCACCCACGCATACCTCGTGGTAGCCGCCGTTGACTATGCCTACCCCGGCGAAACCATCCGCGGTTCCATGAACTTCCCGGTCAGCCTGGTTAAGGTCAACCTGACTAACGGTGCTCTGGAGGCGTCTACAACGATCAGCGAAGGGCTGCCCATCAAGGACGTCATCGTGCCGACCAGCTCGCGCCACCCGGGAGGCGGGCTTCGCAGCGGACTGTACCTGTCCCTGTCGCCGGACCGCACCGGCCTGCTGCTATCCGCCGATCCGTCCAGCGACTCCTACGACGCCCAGCCCTTGGGGCTGCGTCTGTCCACCGAGGATCTCTCCGTCGAGCTCGATGTCCTGGCCGACGTACCCAACCTTGGGCCGTTCGACCTTTACGGCGAGGCTGTGAGGATCAACAGCAGCGCAACCTCCGTCATCTCGCTGGCAGATGGACAGGAAGTATCCATAGAGGCCGCTGAACCGTTCTTCGCCTGGAACGGTTGGCTCTACTACTACGGCGCTCCCACACGCTCCGTCAACAACAGCTGCTACGCCCGCGAAATGGCAACAGGACAGACCATTGCCCTCGACGTCACGGACTCCTATTTCAACGGCTCAACCGTGTCCTATGCCATCGGCAGCTCGTATCACGTGCCAGGCATATTCAGCGATCAGCGCCAACTTCTTTTCACCGACGGCCCCTTTTACTACCTCGACCCACCGAGCTCGACCACCGGAGCTCCCGGCTGGGACAAGAGTCGGCCGGCACCGCAGGCCGCCTGCGTTTTCGGCGACGTGCTGTACACGGTTCCCGCGGCCGGGGCGGACACAACCGCCGACGTCGAGCTGACCTCGGTCACCACCGGCGAGCCACTGGGCGAGGTCGCCGGGGTGGGGATTGACTGGCCGATCGCGGTCACGGCTTGGGGCCTGGCATGCGGCGGCAGCTTCTACCCCGCCACCGCATGGCTGGACTGATCCCTGTCGCCATGTCATTTCCGCCGGTTCGGGTGCGCTACTTGTGCCGGTCTCGGCGCGGCTGACGGTCAGGCGGCGCGGTCCACCAGCAGATGGGCGAACTGCACCATGCCGTCGTGCACCAGCGCCGCCCGCTCCCGCGCGTCGGCCAGGGCGGCCTCGCGCGCAGATCCGGTCACGCCCGCGGCATCCAGACGATCCTTGGTACCGGCCAGCACAGTCTCTTCCAGTCCGTTCAGCACCGCGATCGCCTGGTCCGCCCAATGCGTCGCCATTTCCCGGGTGCGGCTCAACACCGGATGCACCCGAAGCTGGGCGACGAGACCGGCCAGGACCGCGTCGTCGGACAGGTCGGCGCTAGACAGGGTCGCCAGGATCGACTGCCCGGCGGCGTCCAGCTCGCCGGCGGCAAGCGCCTGACGCAGCAGCAGCACCGGCATGGTGTCCACGCCCTCCCGCAGGTCTGTGCCCGGCGTCTTGCCGGTGGTGGCGGCGTCGCTGGTCAGATCGATGCAGTCGTCGGCCAGTTGGAAGGCCACGCCGATCTTCTCCCCGAAGGCCTCCACAATCGCCTCGGTAGCCTCCCCCGCTCGGGTGAGCATGGCACCGTAACGGGCCGAGACCGCGATCAGCGAACCGGTCTTGTCCGCCAGCACCTGCAGGTAGTGCGCCACCGGATCGGTGCCCGCGGGGCGCGGCAGGGTCTCATGCAGCTGCCCCATGCACAGCCGCTCAAAGGTCTTGGAGTGGGCCAGCACCGCCTGCGGTCCCAGCGCCGCCACCAGCTGGGAGGCGCGCGCCACCAGCACGTCGCCGGCGAGGATGGCGGCGGAGTTGCCCCAAACGGTCTGTGCGCTCGGGGCGCCGCGCCGCAGCGGGGCCTCGTCCATGACGTCGTCGTGGTAGAGGGTGGCGATGTGGGTCAACTCGACCGCGACGCCGGCGTCTCGCACCAGCTCGCCCGTCGCCAACTCCGGGTCGCCCAGTTGGGCGGTCAGCAGCGTCAGCACCGGGCGCAGCCGCTTCCCACCGGCCGCCGCCAGGTGGGAGGTCGGCGGGTTGATCGTCGCGTCAGCGCTGCTGACGACCTCGAGCAGGCGCGTCTCGACGGTCTCGAGCTCCGGAACAATCCGTTCTTCGAGCTGCGGCAGGCTGAGTGGCAGCGTTCCAATCACGGCAGGAGCATAGCGGCGTCTGCCAGCGAGCCGAGCACGGCCTGCGGCAGCACGCCGATCAGGACGGTGGCGGCGGCCGCCAGACCGATCGTCAACGCGGCCGGGCCCATCGAGCCGACCACGACCACGCGGTCGCCGTCGGGCTCCCGGAAGAACATGAGCACGATCAACCGCATGTAGAAGAAGGCCGTGGCCACGGAACTGACGATGGCGACGATCACCAGCCAGGTGGCCCCACCGGCGATGCCGGCGATGAACACCTCGAACTTGGCCATGAATCCGGCGGTCAGCGGGATCCCGGCGAAGGACAGCAGAAACACGGTCATGGCGCCGGCCAGCCAGGGGCTGCGGCGGCCCAGGCCGGTGAAGGCCTCCAGGTCATTGGCTTCGGCACCGGGGGCACCGTCGTGGCTGGTGCGCACCAGGCCGATGATGCCGAAAGCGCCAACGGTCACGATGCCATAGGTGAGCGCGTACAGCAGCAGGCCGCTCACGCCCATCCCGTTCCAGGCGATGATGCCGATGAGCATGTAGCCGGCGTGAGCGATGGCCGAGTAGGCGAGCATGCGCTTGACGTCCTTCTGGATGACACCGACGACGGTGCCCACGGCCATGGTCAGGATGGCGACGGTCCACAGGAAGGGGGCCAGGTCCCAGCCGAGCGTCCCGCCGAGCACGTAGTAAAAGCGCACCAGGGCGAGGAAGGCGGTGGCCTTGACCCCCGCGGCCATGAAGCCGGTCACGGGGGTCGGCGCCCCCTGGTAGACGTCGGGGCTCCAGGCGTGGAAGGGGGCGGCAGCGGTCTTGAACAGCAGCCCGACGGTGACCAGGGCGACCCCGGCCAGCGCCAGCCAGTCCATGCCGGCCACTCCCCCACCGCCGATGGCCATGGCAATGACGCTGTAGGCCACCGAGTCGGACACGCCGTATAGGAAGGCGGCGCCCATGAGCAGGAAGGCGGAGGAGAAGGCGCCCAGCACGAAGTACTTCAGGGCGGCCTCCTGACTGAGCAGGCGGCGGTGGCGGGCCATGGCCGCCATGATGTACAGCGGCAGCGACACCAGCTCCAGGGCGACGAACAGGGTGATCATGCCGTTTGCCAGCGGGAACAGCATCATGCCGCCCAGCGAGAACAGGGTCAGGGGGAACATCTCGGTGGCGACCCAGCCGGCGTGGATGGATTCCTCCTCCTCGGCGCTGCCGGGCCGGTCGGCGGCCTGTGCGGCGAAGGCGCCGTCGTCGGCGGTGGTGCGGTCGGCCATGACCAGGACGGCCAGCAGGCCGATGGCCAGCAGAATGCCCTGGGCGGCCACCCCGAAGGGGTCTTCGGCGATGCCGGTGGTCAGCTCCCGGCCGCTGCCGACGGCCACGACAACACTCCAGCGGCCCGACAGGGCGACGGCGGAGGCGAGGATGGCCAGCAGGCTCAAGAGGGCCTGGACGGCCGGGCGGACGCTACGGGGCACGAAGGCCTCCACGAGGACGCCGACGACGCCCGCGCCCAGAATGATCAGTACCGGGGTGAGGCCGGCCCATTCAATGACCGGGGCGGTGAAGCTCACTTGGTGTTCCCTTCTGCGATCACGACGGCGACAGCGGGGTCGGCCGGGGCGGTGGGCACGGTGGCCAGAGCGGCGGTCTCGCCGGGGGCCTCCACGGCGGCGGCGACCTGGCCGGCGACGTCCTCGAAGGCGTCTGTCAGCGGTGCGGGTGCCAACCCGACGGCGAGCATGGCGGCGATCACCGGAACCAGGACCAGCTTCTCGCGTCCGTCCAGGTCGGCGCTGCCCACCCGCTCACGGGCGGGGGCGCCGGTGAACACCCGCTGGTAGGGCAGCAGCACGTACACGGCGGCGATGATGACGCCGAGCACGGCGACGACGCCGAGCGGCACCGACTTCGAGAAGGTGCCGGTCAGCACCATCCACTCCGGCACGAAGCCGCTCAGGCCCGGCAGGGCGATGGAGGCCAAGCCGGAGATGAGGAAGGTGCCGGCGATCAGCGGCATGACTCGCTGCATGCCGCCGAGTTCACTGATGGCCACGGTGCCCGTGCGGCGGGCGAGGAAGCCGGTGACCAGGTACAGCCCGGCGATCGACAGCCCGTGGGCGACCATGTAGACCATGGCGCCGGTGGCGGCGATCTGGCTGCCGACGAACAGGCCCAGCACCATGAAGCCGAAGTGGCTGATGGAGGTGTAGGAGATCAGCCGGTAGAGGTTGTCCTGCGCGACGGCGGCCAGGCCGCCGTAGATGATGCCGACCACGGCCAGCACCAGGATCACCGGGGCGGCCCAGGCGGATTCACGCGGGAACAGGGGCAGTACCAGGGCGGCCATGCCGTAGGTGCCGATCTTGTCCAGCACGCCGATCAGCAGCACGGAGGTACCCGGAGTGGCCTGCTCGGCGGTGTCCGGCAACCAGGTGTGCACCGGCACCATCGGCGCCTTGATGGCGAAGGCGATGAAGAAGGACGCGAAGATCCAGCGGCCGGCCGTGGTGGAGGCGGTGATCTGGCCGACCAGGTTCTCGACCAGGTAGGCGCCCTCGCCGCGCGGCCCGTACACGTACAGGGCCACCACACCGACCAGCATGATCAGTCCGCCGGCCAGGGAGTACAGCAGGAACTTCAGAGCAGCGCGGCGGCGGCGCTCACCGCCGAAGCGGCCGATCAGGAAGTACACCGGCACCAGCATGGCCTCGAAGCAGATGTAGAACAGGAAGACGTCGCGGGCGGCGAAGATGACCACCACGAAGGCCTCCAGCACCAGCACCAGGCCGCTGAACAGGCCCTGCTGGTCGGCGGGGATCTCACCCCAGCTGGCCAATAGCACCAGCGGCACCAGGAAGGCGGTCAGCAGCAGCATGGCCAGGCCGAGGCCGTTGACGCCCAGCGCCCAGGACACGCCCAGCATCGGAATCCAGGAGTGGGTCTCGGTCAGCTGGATGGCGCCGGCCTGGGAGGCGTCGAAGACGGCGAGCGTCCAGATTCCCACGCCGAGGGTGGCCAGGGCGAACAGCAGGCCGATGACCCGACCCTGGCGGCGCAGCGGCGGCACGAGCCACAGCAGCAGTGCCCCGGCCAGCGGGACGATGGCCATGGTGGTCAGTACGGGGAACGTTGCATTCATGGGCTTGTCGTGTCCTCTCAGAACCTGCCGGCCAGGACGGCGATGAGTACGAGCACCGTTCCGCCGAGCATGTAGCCGGCGTAGGAGCGGACGCTGCCGGACTCGGTGCGGGCGGTGAGCCGGCCCAGCGCCGCAGTGCCCTTGGCGAGCCCCTCGACGGCGCCGTCGACGACGTAGTGGTCCGTGGCCCCGGCCGCCAGGACGAGTCCCTGGCCGGGCCGCATGGCGACAGCCTCGTTGATGGTGTCCTGGTACATGTCGTGGCGGGCGGCCTCCACCATCACGTTGGAGCGCTGCACCACCGTGGGCACCGCGCGGCGGACGTACATGACCCAGGCGACGACGGCGCCGACGATCACCAGGGCGAGAGTGGAGACCATGATGACGGTGGCCGGGAGGACCGGCTCGCCGTGCGCGCCCGCCTGCCCGGTGACGGGCTCCAGCCAGGTGACGAAGGTGTCGCCGATGCTCAGCGCCCAGCCCAGGCCGACGGAGAAGACCGACAGGACGATCAGCGGCAGGGTCATCAGCCAGCCGGACTCGTGCGGGTGGACCTCGCCCTCAATGTCCTTGGCCGTGGTCCAGCGGGGAGTGCCGTGGAAGATCATGAAGAACAGCCGCGACATGTAGAAGGCGGTGAGTCCCGCCCCCAGCAGGGCGATGGTGCCCAGGATCCAAGGACGGGCGCCGTCGCCGACGAAGGCCGCCTCGATGATCTTGTCCTTGGACCAGAAGCCAGAGAAGGGCGGAATGCCCATGATGGCGAGCCAGCCGATGCCCATGGTGATCCAGGTGAGCTTCATGGCGCGGCGCAACCCGCCGAAGCGGCGCATGTTCACCTGGTCGCTCATGGCGTGCATGACACTGCCGGCGCCGAGGAACAGCTGTGCCTTGAAGAAGCCGTGGGTGAGCAGGTGGAAGATGGCGAAGGCGTAGCCGACCGGGCCGAGACCGGCCCCCAGCATCATGTAGCCGATCTGGCTCATGGTGGAGGCGGCCAGCACCTTCTTCATGTCGTCCTTGGCGCAGCCGATGACGGCTCCCAGGGCCAGGGTGATGGCGCCGACGACGGCGACGGCCAGTTGGGCGTCGGGGGCGCCCTCGAAGACGGCACCGGAGCGGACGATCAGGTAGACGCCGGCGGTGACCATGGTGGCGGCGTGAATCAGCGCGGACACCGGGGTGGGGCCGGCCATGGCGTCGCCCAGCCAGGCCTGTAGCGGGAACTGGGCGGACTTACCGCAGGCGGCCAGCAGCAGGAAGAAGCCGATGGCGGTCAGCCAGCCGGTGGAGATGGTCCCCTCCTGGGCGGCTGGCAGCACCGCGTCGTAGGCGACCGAGCCGACCTGGGCGATGCAGGCCATCATGGCCAGCAGCAGGCCCACATCGCCGATGCGGTTCATGACGAAGGCCTTCTTGGCGGCGGCCGCGTTCTCCCGGCTGGTGAACTGCTCCGCCTGGGGGGCGTCGGCGTCGGCGGTGTTCCAGAAGCCGATGAGCAGATAGGAGGCCAGACCCACGCCCTCCCAGCCGATGAACAGGGCGATGTAGGAGTCGCCGAGCACCAGGGTGAGCATGGCGGCGATGAAGAAGTTCAGGTAGGCGAAGAAGCGGCGGCGGTCCCGGTCGTGGGCCATGTAGGCCACCGAGTAGACGTGGATGAGAAAGCCGACGCAGGTCACCAGTGCCACGAAGGTCAGTGACAGCGGGTCCAGGCGCAGGCCCAGTTGCACGTTCAGGTCGCCGGCGCCGAACCAGCGCCACAGTGGTACGCCCAGGACCCGGTCGGCGGCGTCCAGGCCGAGCACCTGCGCGAGGATGATCAGGCCCAGGACGGCGCTGAAGAGCGATGCGGCCACGCCCAGCCAGTGGCCCCAGGCGTCGGCGGCCCGACCCGCCAGCAGCAGGATGGCGGCCGAGGCCGCGGGCACGGCGATCAGCAGCCAGGCCAGTGCGGCGGCGCCGGTGGCCGGGGCGGCGGCCCCGACGACGGACTCGGCGGCCAGCAGGCCGGTGGAGAGCACGAGAGGGGATGCGGTCATGGTCTCGGGCTCCTTCAGTGCTTGAGCAGGTTCAAGTCGTCGACGGACGTGGACCTGCGGGTGCGGAAGATGGACACGATGATGCTCAGCCCGACCACGACCTCGGCGGCGGCCACCACCATGACGAAGAAGGCGAACACCTGCCCGGTCAGGTCCCCGTACAGGCGGGAGAAGGTAACCAGGACCAGGTTGACGGCGTTGAGCATGAGCTCCACGCCCATCAGCTCGATGATGGCGTTGCGTCGCAGCAGCACGGTCAGGGCGCCGAGGGTGAACAGCACCCCGGCCAGCACGACGTAGGCGGTGATGGGGACGCTCACTTGTGCTCCTCCTTCTGGGCCGGGGCGGCCGGGTCTGCCGGTTCGTCGGCGACGTCCGCCGGCGCCTCGGCCGGGGCCAGGGGTTGGACGACGTCCGGGGCGGGCGCGCCGGGCATCGCCGGCATGCCGGAGCGGCCCACGCTCGCGTCCTCGCGGCTGGTGATCCGGCCGGCACGCTGGGCCGCGCCCATCTCCGGGGAGACGTCGGACAGTTCCAGGTCCTGCCCGCGCACGCGCAGCACCCGGGGAATGGACTCCTCCAGGGCCTCGCCGGAGGCGGCCAGGGCGGGGGCGGCGGCGGTGTTGGTGGCGGCATAGACGCCGGGCATGGGCTTCTGGCCGGGGTGCGCGCCGGTTTCGGCGTAGGCGCGCATCTTGGCTTCCACCCGGTCGCGCTGGGTCAGGCGGGGGCGCACGCGCTGCCGGTGGGTCAGGGTCAGCGCCCCGACGGCGGCGATGATCAGCAGGAGGCCGGTCAGCTCCATGGTGACGACGTGGTCGCCGAACAGCACGGCGGCCAGCGTCTGGGGGGTGGCGGCGTCGCCGTCGGCCAGGCCGGTGGCGGCCGGGAAGACGGTGCGCCACACGACAGCGGAGAGCACCACGATCAGGCCGGCGCCGAAGAGGGCGGCCAGGCCCTTCGTGGCGGTGGAGTGGGCGGCGATGGGCTCGTCCCCGCCCACGCCGACCAGCATGATGACGAACAGCACCAGGGTCATGACGGCGCCGGTGTAGACGACCACCTGGGTGATGCCCAGGAAGGGCGCCTCGCCGGCGATGTACAGCACCGCCAGGCCGAGCATGATCATGATCATGCTCACGGCGGCGATCACGGCCCGCCTGGCGGTCAACAGGCCGATGCCGCAGCCGACGGTGAGCAGGGCGACGACGGCGAACAGGATCGCCTCGCCGCCCGAGACGGTGCCGGAGGCGGTGAGCGTGGCGGGCAGGGCGGATGCGGCCGCAATGGCGGGCGTCATGAGTGCACCGCCTCCTTCCGGGGCGCGGGGACCGGGCGGGCGGTGGCGAGCGTCGGGTCGTCGGGGCGGTGTGCGCGCACCCAGTCGACCTGGCCCTGGGTGGGGCCGGTGATGGCGCCGCGGTAGTAGTCGGCGTCCTCGGTGCCCTCGACCATGGGGTGGGGGGCGGCCAGGGCGCCGTCGGGGACGGGCGCCAGCAGGTCCTGCTTCTCGTAGATCAGGCCGGTGCGGTTGGGGCCGACCAGTTCGTCGATCTCGTGGGTCATGGTCAGCGCGCGGGTGGGGCAGGCCTCGATGCACATGCCGCAGAAGATGCAGCGCAGGTAGTTGATCTGGTAGACGCGCCCGTAGCGCTCGCCGGGCGAGTACTGCGCCTCGGGGGTGTTGCTGGCGGCCTCCACGTAGATGGCGTCGGCGGGGCAGGCCCAGGCGCACAGCTCGCAGCCGACGCACTTCTCCAGGCCGTCGTCGTACCGGTTGAGCTGGTGCCGCCCGTGGTAGCGGGGCATGAGCACCGGCTTCTCGAAGGGGTACAGCTCGGTGACCGTGGGCTTGAAGATGGAGGAGAGCGTCACCCCGTAGCCGGCGACGGGGGCGAACACGCGTCCCAGGGCGCTGGGCTCGTCGCGCAGCCACTGGTCGTGGTCGGTGCCCTCCCGACCCCGGGGGGCCTGGGGTGTGGGGTCAGTCATCGGTTTCCTCCTGAACGGTGACGTCGGAGTCGGTGGTCGTGGCGCCCGCAATCGCCAGGTCACTGGCGGCGTCGCGCACGGGGGCGGCCGTCTGCGCGGCACGGCGGGAACGCGGCGAGGGCGGCAGCTGCTGGCCGGGCAGCGGCGGGACGGGGAAGCCGCCGGCGAAGGCGTCCAGTTCCTCACCCGGCACGGTGATGTCCACGCCGGCCGCGGCGGTGGTTGCCTCTTCCTCTTCCTCCCCCTCGGGCAGGACCAGCAGGATGATCATGGCCACCAGGAAGATGGCGGCCAGCACGAGCAGCAGCCCCTGAGTGGAGCCGCCGGAGAAGGCCCGGTAGCCCTGGACGATCGCAACCAGTACGAACCACACCAGGGAGACGGGGATGAGGAACTTCCAGCCGAGCTTCATGAAGTGGTCGTAGCGGATGCGCACCAGTGTGCCGCGGGTCCAGATGAGCAGGAACATCACGCACCACACCTTGGCCAGGAACCACAGCATCGGCCACCAGCCGGAGTTGGCGCCGTCCCAGAAGCTGGCCAGGATGAAGGAGCGCCACCCGCCCAGGAACAGGGTGGTGCACACGGCCGAGACGTTGAGCATGTTCAGGTACTCGCCCAGGTAGTACCAGGCGAACTTCATCGAGGAGTACTCCACCATGTGCCCGGCGACGAGCTCGCCCTCGCCCTCGGGCAGGTCGAAGGGCAGCCGGTTGAGCTCTCCGACCATGGAGACCAGATAGATCAGCAGGCTGGGGATCATGGCCAGTCCCCACCACAGGCGCTCCTGGGCGGCGACGATCCCGGAGGTGGACATGGTGCCCGAGGCCAGGAAGACCGTCAGGATCGACAGGCTCATGCTCAGCTCGTAGGAGATGACCTGGGCGGCCGAGCGGACGGCGCCGAACAGCGGGTAGGTGGAGTGCGTGGACCAGCCGCCGAGGATGATGCCGTACACGCCGAAGCCGGTGATGGCCAGCACGTACAGGATGGCGACGGGGAAGTCCGTCAGCTGCAGCGGGGTGGAGTGGCCGAACATGCTCACCTGCGGCCCGAAGGGGATGACCGCGTAGATCATGAAGGCGGTGAAGGCGGCGATGACCGGCCCCAGGACGTAGATGAACTTCTCGGCGCCCTTGAGCCAGAAGTCCTCCTTCATGATCAGCTTGGCGGCGTCGGCGATCAGCTGCGGCAGGCCGAGCGGACCGTTGACGTTCGGGCCGGGGCGGGTCTGGATGCGCCCCAGGATGCGGCGCTCGGCCCAGATCGCGACGATCACGCTGAGGATCAGGAAGACGATGATGAAGACGGCCTTGATGAGGGTCAGCCACCAGGTCTCGTCGGAGAAGTCGGCCACCACACCCCCCTGGGCGGCGAGTGCCGCCGGCAGGGCGGCGGGGATAGCGGAAACACTGAGCGGATTCACTGGGCCACCTCCGGGCTGTCCACAGTGGTGAGCGAGAGGGAGACGCCGGCGCCGTGGCCGACACCGAGGCTCTGGCGGACCGTGGAGCCGGGCGAGCACTCCGGCAGCCAGACGGTTCCGTCGGGGACGTTGCCGATGGCGGCAGGCAGCGTGATGGTGCCGGCCGGGCCGGTCACGGCGACGCTTTCGCCGCCGGTCAGGTGCAGGCGGGCGGCCAGATCGACGCCCACGCGGGCGACGGGGCGCAGGGCGGTGGCGGCCAGGAAGGGCTCACCGTCCTGCAGGCGGCCGGAGTCGAGCATCGGCTTGTGGGTGGCCAGGACGGCGTCCAGGCCGGAGACCGTGGAGCGGCCCGGCTGGTCCGCCGCCTCCGTCGCGGCCGGGGCGGGCTGCGCCTGCGGGCTGAAGGTGACGCTTGGACGCGCTCCGGCCCATAGGCCCAGCGCGGCCACCTGCGCGTGCACGTCCTCCAGCGTGTCCACCCCCAGGTCGGTGCCCATCTCGGCGGCAAGTGCGGCCAGCACCTGCCGGTCGGTGCGGGCGCGGGAGACGTGGGCCTGCCCGAAGGGGCGCACGCGTCCCTCCCAGTTGACGAAGGTGCCGTTCTTCTCCACGGGCGGCGCCACCGGCAGCACCACGTCGGCGTGCTCGCTGACTTCGCTGCGGCGCACCTCCAACTGCACGGTGAAGCCGGAGGCGGCCAGGGCGGTGCGGGCCAGGCCCGGGTCGGGGAAGTCGCGCAGGTCGACGCCGCCGATCACGACGCCGCCGAGCTCGCCGTCGGCGAGGGCGTCCAGGATGGCGGTGGCGTCACGGCCCGGCTGCGCGGGCAGCGGGTCGGGGGCGTTCAGGCCGCCGCCGGGCGCCCACAGCTGCTGGACCTCGGCGCGGGCGGCGGGGTCGGCGACGGGGCGGCCGCCGGGCAGCAGGTGCGGCAGCAGGCCGGCCTCGATGCCGCCGCGCTCACCGGCGCGGCGCGGCACCCAGGCCAGGCGGGCGCCGGTGGCTTTGGCGAGCGTGTCCACCACGGACAGCAGGCCGGGTACGGCGGCGGCCCGCTCCCCCACCAGGATGGTGGCGCCGTCCTCCCCCAGGGCCCGGGTCAGCTCCGGGTGGGTC
Organism: Actinomyces sp. Z5; assembly: GCF_003287795.1. NCBI lineage: Bacteria > Bacillati > Actinomycetota > Actinomycetes > Actinomycetales > Actinomycetaceae > Actinomyces > Actinomyces sp. Z5. The sequence goes on along the minus strand of NZ_QMIN01000082.1, from coordinate 39,253 downwards.
TGGGACAGCAGGGCGACGGCGCGGGCCTCGGTGCCGGGGGCGGCGAGGATGACATCGGCGTCGAGCTTGCGCGAGCCGGCCGAGGCGAGGTTCGCGACGGTGGCGACCTTGACGCCCCCGGCGCGCACCCCCTTGCGCAGCCGCAGGAACAGCGAGCCGCATTCGTCCTCGGGCTCCAGGGCGATCAGCAGCACCTGGCCGGCGCTCTCCAGCGACCGGTAGGTGACCGCGCCCAGGCCGGTGCCGGCCACGCGGGCGGCGAGGAAGGAGTCCTCCTCGGGGGAATGGTCGCGCACGCGCTGATCGATGTCGTTGGTGCCCAGCACGGTGCGGGCGAACCGGGACCAGGCCCAGCCGTCCTCCAGGGTCAGGCGGGCGCCCGGCAGGAGCCCCACCCCGCCGTCGGCGCGGGCGGCGGTCAGGCCGCGGGCGGCCACGTCCAGGGCGTCGGACCAGGAGGTGGGCACCAGCTCACCGGTGTTCTCGTCACGCACGAGCGGCACGTCCAGCCGGTCCTCCAGGGTGGACCAGGGGAAGGCGAAGCGGTCCTTGTCGGTGATCCACTCCTCGTTGACCTCCGGGTCGTTGCCGGCAAGTCGGCGCAGCACCACGCCGCGGCGCATGTCCACGCGCAGGGCGGAGCCGGAGGCGTCGTGCTCGGTGACCGTGTCGGTGGACACCAGGTCGTCGGGGCGGGCCCGGAACCGGTAGCGGGCGCTGGTCAGGGCGCCCACCGGGCAGATCTGGATGATGTTGCCGGAGAAGTAGGAGGCGAAGGGGCGCCCGGAGACGTCCAGCTCCTCGGCCCCGCCGAGCGTGCCGGGCCCGTAGACGGTGCCGTCGACGACGCCGGGCTGCCCGCCCGGGCCGGTGAGGTCGTCCTCGGTCACCAGGTGCTCGCCGCCGCGCACGGTCTGGGTGGGCGCGGTGGCTTCGGGGTTGTAGAAGTCGAGCACGCCGGCGTCGAAGCGCCCGATCTGCTCGGAGTAGAGCCCGCCGGTGATCTCGCCGCCCGCGTGGCCGGCGCCGCGCCCCTGCAGGGTGATGAAGCGGTCGCCGGCGATCTGGTCGGCGAAGCGCACGCAGCGCTGGCACAGGATGCAGCGGTCGCGGTCCAGCAGAATGTTGCTGGTCAGGCGCAGCGGCTTGGGGAAGGTGCGCTTGACGTCGGTGAAACGGGTGACCGCCTGGGCGCCGGTCGCCATGAGTTCCAGCGCCTGGTTCTGCAGGGGGCACTCGCCGCCCTTGTCGCACACCGGGCAGTCCAGCGGGTGGTTGATCAGGAGGAACTCCATGTTGCCGGCCTGCGCCTTGGCGGCCATCGGGCTGGTGGCCTGGGTGGAGACCTCCATGCCGTCGGAGACGGCGGTGGCGCAGGCGGGCTGGGGCTTGGGCATGGGGCGGACCACGCCGTCGCGGCCGGGCGCGGCCACCTCCACCAGGCACTGGCGGCAGTTCGCCGACGGCGACAGCAGCGGGTGGTCGCAGAAGCGCGGGATGCGCACGCCGGCCCGCTCGGCGGCACGGATGATCGGAGTGCCCTTCTCAACCTCGAGGTGCGTGCCGTCGATCGTGATGTTGACCGTGTCAGTCATCTGGTCACCGTCCGCTCTGAGCCTGGCTGTTGACAATGGAGGAGGCCGCCGGCGGGAACAGCTCGGCAGCGGGAGTGGTGTAGCCGGCCTCGAACTCGCTGCGGAAACGCTTGATGCCCGACGCGATCGGGGTGGCGGCGGCGTCCCCGAGGGCGCAGAACGAGCGGCCGGAGATGTTGGCGGCGATGTCCTCCAGCTTCTCCACGTCACCGGGCCGGCCCTGCCCGGCCTCCAGGCGGGTCATGATCTGCCGCATCCAGTAGGTGCCCTCGCGGCAGGGGGTGCACTTGCCGCAGGACTCGTGCTGGTAGAACTCGGTCCAGCGGGACACCACCCGCACCACCGAAACGGTGTCGTCGAAGACCTGCAGGGCGCGGGTGCCCAGCAGGGAGCCGGCACTGATCACGGACTCGTAGTCGAGCGGGACGTCCAACTCCTCGGGACCGAAGATGGGGGTGGAGGAGCCGCCCGGCACCCAGAACTTCAGCTTGTGGCCGGGCCGCATGCCCCCGGCCAGCTCGATCAGCTCGCGCATGGTGATGCCGAAGGGGGCCTCGAACTGGCCGGGGTTTACCACGTGCCCGGTCACGGAGAACAGGCCGTGTCCCTTGGAACGCTCGGTGCCCATGGAGGAGTACCAGGCGGCCCCGCGGGTCAGCACCCCGGGCACGGAGGAGATCGTCTCCACGTTGTTGATGACCGTGGGGCGGGCGTACAGGCCCTGCACGGCCGGGAAGGGGGGCCGCAGGCGCGGGTGGCCGCGCCGTCCCTCCAGGGAGTCCAGCAGTGCCGTCTCCTCACCGCAGATGTAGGCGCCGGCGCCGGCGTGCGCCACGATCTTCAGCGGCTGCTGGCCGTCCAGGCCGAAGCCGTCGTCGAGCAGGCCGGCGTCGGTGGCGTCGTGGATGGCGTGCAGCAGTCGCCGGTAGGCGTGGGCGACCTCGCCGCGCACGTATACGAAGGCGCGGTCGGCGCCGATGGCGCGGGAGGTGATGGCGACGCCCTCGACCAGGGCGTGGGGGTTGGCCATCAGCGTGGGCATGTCCTTGCAGGTGCCGGGCTCGGACTCGTCGGCGTTGACCACCAGGTAACGGGGCAGGCCATCCGGGGCGGGCAGGAAGGACCACTTCAGGCCCGTGGGGAAGCCGGCGCCGCCGCGGCCGCGCAGGTTGGAGGCCTTGACCAGATCGACCAGCTCACCGGCGCTCATGGTCTTGGCGCGGGCCAGGCCCTGGTAGCCGCCGGCGTCCCGGTAGGCGTCCAGCGTCCAGGAGCGCTGCTTGTCCCACATGTCGGTGACGACCGGGGTGAGGGTGCCCGGGGCGGTGAAGGTCGGCTCCGCAGAGCCGGGAGTCTGCTCGCTCACTTGTCCTCCTCCTGAGTGGGTGCGTCGGTGTGGGCCGCCTCGGCGGCGGGCTGCTCGCGGGGAGCGGTCCAGTCGTGCTCACGAGCCAGGCGCAGACCGCGCAGGCTGGACTCGCCGGCGGCAATGCCCTCGTCGGCGCGGCCGTCGTCGAAGCCGGCCAGCAGCCGCTCGTTCTCCCGGAAGGTGGGCACGGTCTCCGGGCCGCGGGTGGGGGTGATGTCCTCGCCGCGTTCGAGCCGCTCAACCAGGTCCACGGCGGAGGCGGGGGTCTGGTTGTCGAAGAACTCCCAGTTGACCATCACCACGGGGGCGTAGTCGCAGGCGGCGTTGCACTCCACCCGCTCCAGGCTGATGCGGCCGTCCGCGCTGGTCTCGTCGCTGCCCAGGCAGGTGTGCTCGCTGACGGCCTGCCAGACGTCGTCGCCGCCCATGACGGCGCACAGCGCGTTGGTGCACACGCCCACGTGGTACTCGCCGGCGGGATGCCGGCGGAACTGGCTGTAGAAGGTGGCGACGGCGGACACCTCGGAGCGGGTCAGCCCCAGCTTCTGGGCGACCAGGGCGATGCCGGCCGGGGACACGTAGCCGTCCACGCTCTGCATCAGGTGCAGCATGGGGATGATGGCGCTGCGCTCATGCCCGGCCGGGTAGCGGGACATGATCTCGGCGATGTCGGCGTCCAGCTGCGCGGCCACGTCGGGGGCGTAGCCAAGGGCGATGCCGGCGGCGTCGGCCGGGGCGGGGGTGTTCTCAAGGGTGCTCATTAGCGGTCCACGCCTCCCAGGACGGGGTCGATCGAGGACAGTGAGGCGACGACGTCGGCGATCATGCCGCCCTCGCACATCATGGCCAGCGATTGCAGGTTGGAGTAGGAGGGGTCGCGGAAGTGGACCCGGTAGGGGCGGGTGCCGCCGTCGGAGACGGCCTGGATGCCGAGGACGCCCTTGGCGTGCTCAACGGTCTGGTACACCTGCCCGGCCGGTACCCGGAACCCCTGGGTGACGAGCTTGAAGTGGTGGATCAGGGACTCCATGGAGGTGCCCATGATCTCCTTGACGTGCTCCAGGGACTGGCCCTGCCCGTCGGTGGCGATGGCCATGCGGGCCGGCCAGGCGATGGTCGGGTCCGCGACCATGACGGTGTTGGACGGTTCGTCGCCGCGGGCGGCGATCTGGTCGAGCCGGTCCAGCGCCTGGGAGACGATCTTGAGCGACTGGTAGCACTCGTCGAAGCGGACCCGCAGCCGGTTGTAGCAGTCGGAGTTGTCGTAGACGGGGACCTCGAAGTCGTAGGTCTCATACCCGCAGTAGGGGCGCAGCTTGCGCATGTCCAGCGGATAGCCGGCCGCCTTCACGCACGGGCCGGTCAGTCCCATGGCCATGGCGGCGGCGAGGCTCATCTCGCCGATGCCCACGAACCGGGACTTCAGAATCGGGTTGGCCATGAGCAGGGATTCCAGCTCGCCCAGGTCGTTCTTGATGTTGGGCATGACCGAGCGGACGAAGTCGGTGAATCCCTCCGGCAGGTCCTGGGCCAGGCCGCCGGGGCGCACGTAGGCGTGGTTCATGCGCAGCCCGGTGGCCATTTCGAAAGCGCGCAGGATGTTCTCGCGGCAGCGGAAGGAGATGGTCATCAGCGTGGTGCCGCCCATCTCGTTGCCGGCCGAGCCGATGGCCACCACGTGGCTGGCGATCCGGTTGAGTTCCATGAGCACCACGCGGGCGACGGTCGCCTTCTCGGGGACGTCGTCGGTGATGCCCAGGAGCTTCTCCACCGCCAGGGCGTAGCCGACCTCCTGGAAGAAGGGGGCCACGTAGTCCATGCGGGTTACGAAGGTCTCCCCCTGCACCCAGGTGCGGTACTCCATGTTCTTCTCGATGCCGGTGTGCAGGAAGCCGGTGCCGGCGCGCAGCTCGGTGACCGTCTCCCCGTCCGTCTCCAGCAGCAGGCGCAGCACCCCGTGGGTGGAGGGGTGGATCGGGCCCATGTTGACCACGACGCGGTCGTGCTGGAGGCGGTCCTCCTCATCACGGGCGGCGATCTGGGCAGCGATGTCGTCCCAGTCGCCGCCGTTGGCGGTGAACTGGGGGGCGCCGTCGGCGAGGGAGTCGGTGGCGGGGCCGGTGGCGTGCATGTTGCTCATCAGCGGTACGACCTCCGGGTGTCGGCGGTGGCGGTTGAGGCGCCCTTGTACTCGACGGGGATGCCGCCGAGGGGGTAGTCCTTGCGCTGGGGGTGCCCGACCCAGTCGTCGGGCATGGCCGAGCGCGTCAGGTTGGGGTGGCCGTCGAAGACGATGCCCATCAGGTCCCAGGCCTCGCGCTCGTGCCAGTCATTGCCCGGGTACACCGGCACGAGCGAGGGCACGTGCGGGTCGGAGGCGGGGCAGGTGACCTCCAGGCGCAGGGCGCGGGCGCCGTGGGTCAGGGAGATCAGCTCGTAGCAGGCGTGCAGCTCGCGGCCGGCGTCGCCCGGGTAGTGCACGCCGGTGACGCCCAGGCACAGCTCGAAGCGCAGGTCCTGGTCGTCACGCAGGGGGCGGGCCACGTCCAGCAGGTGCTCGCGGGTGACGAACACGGTCAGCTCGTCGTGCTCGACAACGACCTTCTCGATGGCGGCGGCCGGCTCGACCCCCGCCTCGGTGAGGTCCTCGATCAGGGCGTCGACGACGTCGTCGAACCACCCCCCGTAGGGGCGGGTGGCGGCGGGGGCGAGGGCGACCACGCTGGTGGTGTCGCCGTAGCCGGTGGTGTCGCCGGCGTCGGCGGCGCCGAACTGGCCGGTGTGGGCACCGATGACCTCCAGGCGCAGTTCCTCGCGCACCGGCTGGCCGGCGATCTCCGGGACGGCGGGAGCGGTCTCGGCGACGGCGTCGGGCTCGGCTGTGGGGTTCGCGGCGTTGTCGGTGCTCATGCGAGCAGCCCCTTCATCTCGGCGGTGGGGGTGGCCTTGAGGGCGGCGGCCTCGACGGCGCGGGCGATCTCCTCGCGGTGGGCGAAGATCGGCTTGCGCTCGATCTGGCGGGTGAGCTCGAGCATGGCGTTCAGGAGCATCTCGGGGCGGGGCGGGCAGCCGGGCAGGTAGATGTCCACCGGCACGATGTGGTCGGCGCCCTGGACCACGGCGTAGTTGTTGAACACGCCGCCGGAGGAGGCGCAGGCCCCCATGGAGATGACCCACTTGGGCTCGGGCATGGAGTCGTAGACGTTGCGCACCACCGGCGCCATCTTGTGGGAGACGCGGCCGGAGACGATCATGACGTCGGAGTGGCGCGGGGAGGCGCGGAAGACCTCCCAGCCGAAGCGGGCCATGTCGAAGCGGGGCGTGCCGGTGGCCATCATCTCGATGGCGCAGCAGGCCAGGCCCATGGTCACCGGCCACAGCGAGCGCGCCTGCGCCAGGTCGGCGAGTTTCTCCACCGTGGTGAGCATGAAGCCGGGGCCCTCGACGCTTTCCAGCGCCTGGGCGTACGGGTCATCCCGCTTGGAGGGGATGTGGAGCATCTTCTCCCGGTACTCGTGCATGTCCATGAGGGGTTACTCCTTACTCCCAGTCCAGGCCGCCGCGGCGCCACTCGAGGACGTAGGGCACCGTGATCAGGGCGATGAAGACGAGGGCGGCGCTCAACCCGAAGAAGCCCAGTTGCGCGAAGGCGGTGGCCCAGGGGTAGAGGAAGACGACCTCGACGTCGAAGATGATGAAGGTCATGCCGACCAGGTAGAAGGCCACCGGGAAGCGCCCGTGGTCGGTGTTGGTCGGGGTGGGGTCGATGCCGCACTCGTAGTTGGCGACCTTGACCCGGTTGCGCCGGTTGGGGCTCACGATGGCGGACAGCACCAGGCCACCGATGGCGATGACCATGGCGACCGCCGCCATGATGAGCAGAGAGACGTAGGGGTTCATGCTGCCGGCACCATCCTTGTCAGAAGTTGGATGAAGTGGTCGATTCCGTCGCCGCCGCGGCGCTCCCAGCCGTCGGACAGGAGCTTGGCGACGAGCCGCATGAGGCGCTTGCGGGGCAGCCCGTAGCGGGTGCACACGCGCATCACCTCGGGATGCTCGATCAGGGCCACGAAAATGCGGCCCAGCGTGTAGTAGCCGCCCATCTGCGCCTCCAGGGCGGCGGGGTACTGGGACAGGGCGAGCTCACGGCCCGACGCCGTGGGACGCGCCGCCGCCTGGGCCGCCGCCTCGGCCGCCAGGCGCCCGGATGCGAGCGCCTGGGCGATGCCCTCCCCGTTGAAGGGCGAGACCATGCCGCCGGCGTCGCCCAGCAGCATGAGCCCGTCGGCGTAGTGGGGCTTGCGGTTGAAGGCCATGGGCAGGGCGGCCGAGGCGATGCGGCCGACCTGGTTCTCGGGGGTGAAGCCCCAGGATGCGGGCACGTGCGCGAGCCAGCGCTTGAACACGGCGCGGTAGTCGATGCCACGGGTGGAGGCGGCCGCCGGCGTCGAGCTCACCGACCCCAGGCCCACGTTGACCAGACCGTCGCCCACGCTCCAGATCCAGCCGTAACCGGGCAGCAGGTCGGAGTGGCCGGCGGGTCCGTCCCACAGTTCCAGGCGGGACTCCATCCAGTCGTCGTCGGCGCGCGGGGAGCGGAAGTAGGCGCGCACGGCCACTCCCAGCGGTCGGCGCTCGTCGCGGGTGCGGCCGACGGCGGTGGCCAGGCGGGCGGAGACCCCGCCGGCGTCCATGATCAGCGGGGCGGTGATGGTGGTGGGCGCCTCGACGCCGGGCTCGGGGTGGCGCGGGGTGGGGCGGACCTGCACGCCGGTGACGCGCCCCGAGGGGCCGGTGACGGGGGCGGTGGCGGTGACGCCGGTGAGCAGACGGGCGCCGGCGACGACGGCGTGGGTGGCCAGGTCCCGATCCAGCTGGCTGCGGCGTCGCGCCAGCGCATAGGCGGGCAGGCTGGCCTGCTCGGGCCAGGGAATATGCAGCTGATGCCCGCCGCCGATGACGCGCAGCCCCCGGTTGCGCCGCCAGGTGGAGGTGTCCACACCCATGTTGACCAGTTCACGCACGGCGGAGGGGGTGAGCCCGTCCCCACAGACCTTGTCGCGGCCGAGTTCGTGGCGCTCGAGCAGCAGCACGTCCAAACCGAGCTTCGCCAGGTGGTAGGCGGCGGAGGATCCGGCGGGACCGGCCCCCACGACTACGACGTCGGCGCTCAGCTGCTCGGTCGTCACTGCGCGCCTCCTTCGTTTGCGCTCGTACGGGTGGGGATGCTGGCCGCCGGACGGCCACGGCCCTGCAGGCAGACGGGACCGCCGAAGACATTACCGACTGTTCCCGGCGCCGCAGGCAGGGGGCGGCGGCTCGGCGCGGGCCGAGCGGTTTTCCCCCGGAATTCCCAGAACTTCGTGTTCCCGACGCGCTCGGGGGCGGCCCCGGGAGGGCAGCACGGGTCACCTATTTAGACATACCTTGCCTTGCGAATTAGTCGCCGTTGACGCGGCGGCGCCGGCACTCCCCCGACGCGGGCGGCCCGGCGTGTCGGAGGCGGCCGCGGAATCTGCGAGGATCGGCCCATGAGTCGAGCCTCTCTCGCCAAGGACCCGCGCGAGGTCGCGGGCATGTTCGACGCCGTCGCGCGCCGCTATGACCTGACTAATGACGTCATGAGCCTGTGGCAGGTGCGCATGTGGCGCGCGGTCACGCGCGCGACCGTCGCGGCCCGCCCCGGCATGCGGGTGCTGGACCTGGCCGCCGGCACCGGCACCTCCAGCGTCGATTACGCGGCCGACGGCGCACAGGTGGTGGCCTGCGACCTGTCCGCCGGCATGGTGGCCGAGGGACGCCGCCGCCACCCCGAGATCGAGTTCGTGGTCGGCGACGCCACCGCCCTGCCCTTCCCCGACGCCGACTTCGACGTGGTCACCGTCTCCTACGGACTGCGCAATGTGCAGGACACGGCGGCGGCGCTGGCGGAGATGGCGCGGGTGACTCGGCCCGGTGGGCGGCTGGTGATCGCCGAGTTCTCCACCCCCGTGCATGCGGCGTTCCGGCGCCTGTACCGCTTCTACCTGGGCACTGCCCTGCCGGCGGCCGGGAGGCTGGTGTCCTCCAATGCCGACGCCTACGGCTACCTGGGCGAGTCGATCCTGGCCTGGCCCGACCAGGAGGCCCTGGCCGCACTGATCCAGGACGCCGGCTGGCGGGGCGTGGGTTACAAGAACCTGTCAGGCGGGATCGTGGCCATCCACCGCGCCACCAAGCCGGGGATCCCCGCGGACGACGCCGACGCCGCGCCGACGGCCCCGGAGGCCTGAGGTGGGTGCTCCCGGGCCCGCCCCGGACTCCTCGGCCCACCCCGCGCCCGCCGCATCGACCTCGTCCGCGTGGCGAGCCACCACCGCCCCGACACGCCTGTCCTTCCGCACCGTCGCCCTGCCCGATGGCGTCATCACCCCGGAGGGCGGCGACGGCGGCACGGGACTGCTCGACCTCCTGGCGGGGCGGGAGGATGTCGTCAGCTGGGTGCGGCACGGGCGCGGCCTGGTCGGTTGGGGGCAGGCGCTGCGGCTGGAGGCGCAGGGGCCGGACCGGATCGAGGCGCTGCGGAGCGCCTGGCGGGCCACCGTGTACGCCTCCTGGTGGCGCGACGCGCTGGTGCGGCCCGGCACCGGCCCGGTGGCCCTGGGCACCATCGCCTTCTCCCCCGCCTCCGCCGCCGTCTCCGTGCTGACGGTGCCGCGCGTGCTCGTGGGCCTGGATGACTCCGGGGCGTGGCTGACCACCGCCGTGGCCGATGGCGAGGCGCACCCGGAGTTGGCGGAGGTACTGGCCCGGCTGCGCCCGCCGGCGTCCGCCCAGACGGATGTCCCCTCCCCCGACGCCCCCGTGGTCTCGGCCGGGGCACTGCTCGAGGCCGACTACCTGGCCGCCGTCGCGGAGGTGCGTCGGCGCATAGCCGTCGGCGAGGCGCGCAAGGTGGTGCTGGCGCGGGATCTGCTGGTGAGGCCGGCAGCGCCCCTGGCGACCGGTGATCTGCTGCGGCGCCTGGGGGCGAACTACCCGTCGTGCTGGACCTTCGCCGTGGATTCCATGGTGGGAGCCACCCCGGAGCTGCTGGTGCGGCTGGAGAATCGGCGCCTCGCCAGCCGGGTGCTGGCAGGCACCGCGCGCCGTCACCCGGGTGACGCGGCGACCCGCGAGCGCGAGGCGGAGCGACTTGCGCAGTGGCTGGCGGCGTCGGCGAAGAACCGGGCCGAGCACGAGTTCGCGCGCGCCTCGGCGCTTTCATCCCTGGAGCCCTTGTGCTCGGTGGTGGAGGCCGCCGCGCCACGGGTGCTGACACTGCCGAACGTACTGCACCTGGCCACCGACATCACCGGCGTGGTCGCCGGGGACACGGGGGCGCTGTCCCTGGTGGGCGCGCTGCACCCCACCGCCGCCGTTTGTGGCACCCCCACTGCCGCGGCCGCCCGCGTCATCGCCGAGGTCGAGGGCATGGACCGGGGCCGGTACGCCGGTCCGGTCGGCTGGGTGGACTGGCACGGCGAGGGCGAGTGGTGCATCGCGCTGCGCAGTGCCGCGCTGCCGCCCGGCGGGGTGGGACCGGAGGCGCCGGCGCGGGTGTTCGGCGGTGGCGGGATCATGCCCGAGTCGGTGCCCGCCGACGAACTGGCTGAAACCACGGCGAAGATGCGCCCCATGCTCACCGCCCTGGGCGCGGACGTCTAGCCGTCGAGCGGATCCATGCTGATTGGACCCGTCAGACACCACGCCCTCGAACTGGCTAGCCCGCCTATAGCCGCCGGCGCAGGGCCCACGCCCCAAGCCCAACTCCCACCGCGGCGGCCACGGCGCAGCCGGTCAGCGCCGGCATCGCCGATGGTGGCGCGGTCATCCACGCCTGGGCCTGCATGGTCTCGAACACGTAGGCCGGTGGCCAGAAGCGGTCGAATGTCTGCACCGCACGGGGCAGGGTGGCGAGCGACGAGAAGCCGCCCGAGGCGAAGAACGATCCCGCAAAGGTGATCATGAGCAGTGGCTGCACGGTGCGATAGTCCCGCAGCCAGGCACCGATCGCGACGCCGAACCCGGCACACGCCAATGAGGTCAATGCGGCCAGGGCCGCCAGCGCCGGTAAGCGCCCCATGGGAATGCGTACCCCGAAGACGGCCGCCGCGACCGCCAGCGTGACCAGGGTGCTGATGCCTCCGGCGATGACGGCGGCGACCAGTGTTCCGGCGGTGACATCGCCCAGGGGCCGGGGCGCGAGCCGCACCTCCTTGACGGTGCGGTGCTCCCATTCGCGCGCAACCATGATCGCAGCGTTGAGGGCGGAGCCGACCATGACTGCGAGGATGACGGCGCTGTGTCCGATGAAGGTGCGCCGCCATACGTCGTCTGAGCGGGTGGTTGTCTGGATGACGGTGACCGGCGCGGCGCCGGGCGCCTGCGCGGCGGCGTAGTCCTGTATTGCGCGACTCAGCCGCAGGCGGGCGTTCTTCATCATGTCGGTGTTGATGTTGTAGGTCCTGGTGTGCAGTACCGGGGTCTGCCCCGCCTCGACGCGTTCATCGAAGTCGGCTGGGATGGTGACCACCAGGTGCAGGCGGCCGGCGGCCACCAACTGCTCGGCCCGCTCGGCGTCGGTGGTCACCACGCGGAAGTAGGGGCTGATGTTGCTGCGCAGGCCGCGAACCTCCGCCTCGAAGGCGGCCGCGTGCGGCCCCTCCCCCTCATTGACCAGTCCGATGTTCCACTCGTCTCCACCGAAGCCGAACAGGATGCCGCACAGGAACATCAGCACCAGCGGGATGAGCATGGGGCCGGCCAGGGCCTGTCGGTCGCGGGCCCACTGACGCAGATCCTTGCGGGCGACGGCACCCACGCGGTCCAAGTGCCCCGAGATTCGGCGTGTCTGGCTGCTCTGCATCATGGTCTGTTTCACTGTCCTCCGGTCAGGTGGGTGTAGGCGCGGCGCAGCAGCCATCCGGCCAGGCCCAGAATCGCCGCCGTTGAAATCAGCACGATGGCGAGGTTGCGGGCCAGATCCGAGGTGTCGCCGGTGAGGAAGATGGAGCGGGCACTCATGAAGGCGTAGGTGGTGGGCAGTGTCCGGGACAGCTGCCACAGCGCGGTGATCGGCTGTCCCCAGGCGAGCCCGCGCATGGACTCCTCGTTCCCTGACACCAGGAAGAGGGCCACCGCCGCAGTGATCAGGCCCGACGCCGTCGCCAGGGTCTTCTTCGAAGCGACTCCGACCACCATGCCGATGCCTGCTCCCATGAGCAGCACCACCCCGACGATGCCCGCCATGGCCAGCAGGCTGCCGCTGGGTTGGAAGTCGAAGCCGACCACGAGCACCAGGAGCACCAGAGCCACCGATGCCAGCGACTGCCCCAGCCCCGCAATCACCTTGCCCGCCACGAGCGCGCCACGTCCGAGCGGCGCCAGCAGCAGGTGCTTGACGGTGCGGTCGTTCCACTCCGCGGCGATCTGCAGGCCGGTGTTGACCATGGCGGCGTACAGGCAGCCGAACAGGAGCAGGCTGGTGGAGATGTAGCCGAGCATGGTGGGGTCGGTGGGCAGCCAGCGGGTCTCCTCCACCTCCACCACCGGGCCGGCCAGTTCCTCATTGAGCGCGCCTACCGCCGCGTCCAGGCGCAGACGCAGGTTCTTGGAGTAGTCGGAGTTGATGTTGTTCAGCCGCAGCTCCACCCGGGCGTCCCCGGCGGCGACGGCCTGGGAGAACCCGTCCGGAATGATGACGACGGCGAGCGCCTCTGTGTCATCGAAGGCCTTCAGCGCGGTTTCGGGGTCGGTTGTGCGCACGTCGTAGTAGGGGCCCTCGTCGGACTGGATGGTGCGCATGACCTCGCTCAGGCGCTCTGCGACGGGACCGCCGTCCAGGTCGGCGATCATGATCGGGTTGTTGTTGGATACGGGGATTACCAGGGAGTAGAAGAAGATGAACACCAGCGGGATGACCACGCTGATGACCATGAGGAAGGGTTGACGCACAAACCTGGTCCAGTCCTTAACCGCGATGGCAACGGCGGCCCGGGCGCCGGTCATGACTCTCCCCCGTCGCGCAGTGCCTTGCCGGTCAGGTCCAGGAACACGTCGTTGAGGTCGGGGCGGCGCACCCCCACCAGGGCGGACCCGGGATCGTGCTCGGCGAACCAGTCGAGGATGGCGCGGGTGGTGGCGGGTGAGCCGTCCGCGGCCACCGCGGCGACGCCGTCGCGCCAGGAGACTCCCGTGACGCCGGCCAGATGCTCGAGTCCGGGATCGGGGCGGCTGCAGCGCACGTCGATGAAGGTCTTGCCGAGGCGTCCGCGCAGTTGGTCCGGGGTGCCGGTGGCGATCAGCGCACCGTGGTCGAGGATGGCGAGGTTGTCCGCCAGCGCCTGTGCCTCCTCCATGTAGTTCGTGGTCAGCAGTACGGTGCCGCCTTCGGAGGCGATGCGTCGCACTCGTTCCCACAGGGCGGCGCGGGACTGCACGTCCACCCCCAGCGTGGGCTCGTCAAGGACGACGACGCTCGGCTGGGTCAGCAGTGCCCGAGCCAGGGCGAGCCGGCGTTGCATACCCCCGGAGTAGGTGCCCACGCGGTCACCGCGACGCTCCTCCAGCCCGACAAGCTCGAGTACCTCGTTGATGCGGGTGCGGCGCTGCGCGCGGGCGACGCCGTACAGGCGCGCGTGGAAGGAAAGATTCTCATCGGCGCTCAGGTCGTTGTACAGGGCGGTTTCCTGAGGGACAACGCCCAGACGCGCCCGCACCGCGGTGACGTCGTCGCGCACGTCGATGCCCTCCACCAGTACCGTGCCGCCGGTGGGGCGTAGCAGTCCGCATAGCAGATTCACCGAGGTGGTCTTCCCGGAGCCGTTGGGCCCCAGCAGGCCGAAGACCTGGCCGGGGGCCACGTCGAGGGTGAGCGAGTCGAGCGCGACCAGGGGCCGGGATCGGCGGCGTCGGAACTCCATGCGCAGTTCGCGGAAGCTGATGGCGGGGGCTTCCGAGGGGCTGATGGCGAGGGCTTCCGAAGGGCTCATGCTTGCCAGGAAACGCCTGCGCCCACCATGATTTCTACTGTGGTGAATAAACGGCGTGGCCGCCCCTCTGGTCCCTCGAACACCCGCGAACGAATCCTGGCCGCCGCTCGGAAGCGTTTCGAACAGGACGGCTACGCCGGCACGTCGCTGCGATCAATTGCGGCGCAGGCCGACGTGGACCACTCCCTGATCACCTACTACTTCGGTTCCAAGGAGGGACTTTTCCGCGCGGTCGCGGAGCTGGCGCTGAGCCCGGCGCGGGGCTTCGACATCGTCTCCGCCAAGGTCGCGCCGGAACACCTGGCGCCGGCGCTGCTGCGCTCGGCGCTGTCCGCATGGGACCGCCCCGGCTACCGCGATGGGCTCGCCCGCCTGTTCGCCGATGCCCTCACCTCCGAGGCCGCACTGCGGGTGCTGCGGGAATATCTGCACACGGAGATGGTCGGGCGCCTGACCGAGCACATCGGCGGCTCGGACGCCGAACGGCGAGCGGCCACGGCGGCAACGATCTTCTCCGGCCTGTTCCTGACCCGCTACCTGCTGCGGCTCGAACCGGTCGCCTCGCTGTCGGCCGACGACGTCGTGGCGCAGCTGGCACCCGCGCTGCGCTCGGCGTTGACGCCGCATAGCCCCGGGGCTACCAGGGCCAGTCGGAGGTGAGGTAGGCCTCGATGGCGCGATGGCGGAAGCTGTAGGGCCTGGTGCGGCGGATAATGCGTCGGGTGAGGTCCAAGCGCTGCGCCGTAGGTCCGGCGTCGGTCCCCTTCGCATAGCCGGCGGCCCGGGCGATATTGGTCAGGGTGCGCTCCTCGGGCTCCAAACCAGCCATGGTCTCGAGGAACTGCCGTTCGCGCCCGGGGAGTCGATCCAGGATGCGCTGTACGTGCGCTTCGGCCTCTGGGGCGGCGTCACGCCACCCGGTTCGCACCTGCGTAGCAGTGATGAGATTGCCGGTACCGGCATACCAGGCGCGCTCCCCCGCGAGCTGGAAAAGGAACGGCTCTCCACAAGAAAGCTCCACGATGGCGCGCTGCGCCGCGGGTTCCATGAACACTCGATCCGCATCGCCGCCGCCGTTGGCGATTGGCCAGCCGTCCGTGACAAAGGGCTGCAGCGCGGCCATGAGAGCTGTGTCGTCGATAGCATCGAGGGTGATGGTGCGGAAACGGCGCGCGAAGGTTGCTCCTGTACGGGCACCCGCCGTATCTGCGAACTCGGGTAATCCGGCTCTTCCGGTTTGTGGGTGTGGTGGTGGGGTGGTTGTGGCGTTCACCCTGCCCCGTATGTACTTGCACGACCTCGGGCCGCGTTTGACGACCTTGGTGTGTGTTGCACGACCACCCCGGGGTCGTGCAACGTGCACGAGGGTCGTGCAGCGTCGCCCAGGGTCGTGCAAAACGTCGCCCTCGCACGCCGCCAGGGGCGTCCTCCGCCGCCACGTTCCCCACCCCTGCCCGCCTGCTTCTGGCAAGGCGTACTCCCAGGCACTGGCCGGCCCCCTTCGTCCCGGAATTGGACCGCCCGCATCCACTTGGACCACCTGCCCGCGGATGGACCACCTGCCTGCGGTTGAACCGCCTCAGACGCACTCTCAGACGGCCCAAGTGCACGAACGCGGTCCATCTGAAGTGACGCGGTCCGAGTGCGGGGGTCCCGGTGCGAACACCGAAGGGGTTGACGGCGGGTCTGCCCACGACGCGCCGGACCGAGGCGCCACGCACGTGCCGACAGCCCGTGATGGTTCGGCGCAGGGCTACGCTGCGAGGGTCGTCTTCGGGCTGAACAGGACGTTTTCGGCCGGCCGGGGTCGTACTCGGGCTGACAAGGACGTGTTCGCCCGGCCGGGCCGGGTCGTTGTGGGGCTCGTGAGGGTCGTCTTCGGGCACGCAAGGTCGTACTCGAGCCCCCTGTACTCGTCGAGTACGACCTTTTCCGCCCGAAACCCTCCACATCCGGGAGGGTCTCGGGCCAATGAGGACGTCTTCGACCGCCCGGGGACGTCTTCGGGCTCACAGGGTCGTCTTCGGACCGACCACGACCCCACACACCCGAACCACCACACCCACAAACCTGAAGAACCCCATATCTACCGACCTCGGCAGTTACTTCAACCGACCTCGGCGAAGAGGAGAGCCGGCCAGCGGGCACAGGGGCCCACGCGGTCAGGAGTCTTTGCGCTCCTTGAGGGTCACGGGCACCTGGAGCTCTTCGCCGTCGCGAATGATCGTCAGCGTCACCTCGTCGCCGGCCGAGTACTGGCGCACGAAGCCGGTCAGGGCGGCCGCCTGGCTGGTGGCCTTGCCGTCGATCGCGGTGATGACGTCACCCTGCTTGATGCCGGCCTGATCCGCAGGCGAGCCGGATTCGACGGAGCCGACCTCGGCACCCGCACGCGTGACGCCGTCGGAGGTGGTGGCGCCGCCGTCGCCGATGGACACGCCCAGGTAGGCGTGTGTCGCCGTGCCGGTCTCGATGAGTTGGTCGGCGACCTTCTGCGCCAGGTTGGAGGGGATCGCGAAACCGATGCCGATCGACCCCGCGGAGGAGTCCGCGGAGCTGGACAGACTGGCGATCGAGCTGGTGATGCCGATGACGGCACCGGTCTCATCGAACAGCGGGCCGCCGGAGTTGCCGGGGTTGATGGCCGCGTCGATCTGGATGGCGTTGGTGTACACCTGTGTCGTGGTGGTCTGGGACTGCCCCAGCAGGCCGCCGAGCTGGCCGGGCAACGCGGATCCAGACTGCTCCTCGGTTTCCTCCTGGGTGGTGACCACGGGGCGGTTCAGAGCGGAGATGATGCCGGTGGTGGCCGTGGAGGACAGCCCCAGCGGGTTGCCGATCGCCATGACGTCCTCACCGGTGACCAGCTCGTCGGAGTTGCCGAATCGGGCGACCGTGAGGTCACTCGGGGCGTCGACCAGTTCGATGACGGCCAGGTCGGTGGTCGGGTCGGTGCCGGTCAGCTCCGCGTCGAAAATGCGCCCATCGGCGAGCGTCACCTGAATCTGGCTGGCGCCGGAAACCACGTGGTTGTTGGTGATGATGTGTCCGTCGGCGTCGTAGATCACGCCGGATCCCACCGCGGTGCCGTCGTTCAGGGCGACGGTGATGGATACGACGGAGTTGGAGACCGCTGCCGTCACGGCCTCCCAATCGGGGGCGGTACCGGTAGAGGAGACGGTCTGGGTGGTGGCGCCGGTGGCGATCGCGGTGGGCGCGGAGACGGAGGCGGTGGGAGCGTCGTCGTCGAAGTGATGCAGCGCGGCCACGGTCCCGCCGCAGGCTAGCAGCGCGGTGACCAGGGACGTGACGACGACGCCGCCCCAGCCGGGGCCGCGGCGGCCGGAATCAGGGGTGGAGGGCGTCGGCGGCTGGTAGGGGGGCTGGCCGAAGGCCCCGGAGCCGCCGCCCTGTGCGGGCCGGTCGTAGGGGCTGGATGCCGATGCGGAGGGACGGCCGAAGCTGTATCCGGCGGGCGGCTGCGGCGCGGAGGTGTAGGGCGAGGAGCCGGCATCGGCATAACCCGAGTCGGCCGCGCCGGCATTGCTGCTGGAGTAGTCCGCACTGCTCGCGTAACCCGAGCTGACCGAGCCGCCGCCGGAGCCGCCCTGGTATGAACTCGCACCGCCGGACAGCTGCTGAGTTTCATCGCCGGCTGACTGCGCGGCATCGCCGGATGCGGCAAAGGGCTCGTTCGTGCTCATGGCTCTCCTCCTCGGGCCGTTGGCCCGTTCACTAAACGAATCTCACCTAATACGCACGACCTGGGGCATCACCGACACTCATCTGGGACTTGCCTGTGAACCGGGGCGTGGGGCCCGAGCGAGCGCACCGGGCTGTGTCACGTGGAGTTGTTATCCCCCGCCTCGGCGGCGAGGCGCACGTGCACCAGGCTCAGTCCGTGCACGGGCTGGTCCAGGAGCGCCCGCAAGGCAGCGAGGCCGGGGGGCCGGTGCACCCGGAGGCCCAGCGCGGCCGCGAGCGCGGCCGGATCGGTGGCCTGCGGCGTGGTGAAGAAACGGGCCAGGTCCGCGGGCGGGGTGACGGCCGGGTACTCCAAGGTGGAGAAGATGGCTCCCCCGCCGTCGTCGATGACGATGACCTGTAGGTCGGGCTCGGCCTCCAGGCTTCCGCGCGACAGGCTCATGGCGTCGTGCAGGAAGGTGAGGTCGCCGACGACGACGCGCACGGGCCCGGCCGTGATGGCGGCGCCGAGCGCGGTGGCGAGGGTGCCGTCGATGCCGGCCAGGCCCCGGTTGGCGATCGCGGCGGGCGCGGGGCCGCGGGCGGGCGCGGCCAGCCGGTCCAGGCGGCGGATGGTCAGGGAGGAGCCGACGACGAGCAGGGGCGCGGCGCCGACGGGGGCGCGCAGGGTGGCGTCCCACACGGCGGTGACGGCGGCGTCCGCGCTGAGGATATCCGCGCGCGCCGGGTCGGGGTCGGCCGGCAGGGCGGCGACGGCGGCGTGCCAGCGCGCCGTCCAGCCGTGTGGGCCCTGGCCCAGATCGAGGGCGTCCGCCAGGTCGGCGGGAGCCGACGGCGCAGCGGTGCCGGCGGGCGCGTTCCGGTGGGCGGCGGGCATGAGCGGCACCACGGATGCGGCGGTGCCGGCGACGTCGGTCCAGCGGGACGTACCGGTCAGCACGTCGATGCGCAGGTCGTCGCGGCCCAGTAGGGCGCCGATCGGGCGGGTGAGGCTGGGGTGCCCGGCGACCACGACGCGCTCAACCTGTGCGGCGAGCCGGGCGCCGGCTCGGGTGTTCAGCAGCTCGGCGTAGCGGGTCAGGGCCTGGGGGCCGCCGCGCGCCCCGGAGGTGGGCTCGGCCAGCAGGGGCCAGTCCAGGTACTCGGCCAGGGCGCGCGCGTACCGCCCGGTGGCGTCGACGGCGTCGCCCGCGACGACGACGCCGTGCTCCTCCCGACACCCGTTCCCCGCGTTCTGCCGTGGTTGTTCCGCAGCCCCCGGACGCTGTGGGGCGGCGGGAACGGGAGCGATCGGCGCGGCGGGTCCGCCCGAGGTCTCGGGGAGGCCCACTTGTGTCGGCGGTGCAACGCTCGGGGCCGTCCCGGTTCCGGCGGGCGTCTCCGCTCCGGGCTCGGACGCGAGCGGGGGCCGGAAGCGGAGGTTGAGCTGGGCCGGCCCGGGGTCGTTGGTGAGTGCCCCGGTGGCGGCGTCTACCGCCCGACGCACCTGGCCGGCGACGGCGCGCACGCCGGCCTGCCCCAGGTCGGCGGTGATGTCGGCGGGCAGGTCGACCGTCAGGCGCGCTGCGGCCCCGAAGATGCGGGTCTGCTCGGTGGTCTGGTTGGCGCCGGTGCCGACCGCCTCGTGGGGCCGGTCGGCGGTCACCAGCAGTAGGGGTACGCCGGCGGCGTCGGCCTCGGCGACGGCCGGATGCAGGTTCGCCACCGCGGTGCCGGAGGTGGTGACGACGGCGGCAGGACGGCGGCGCCCGGCCAGCAGTTCGGCGCGGGCGCACCCCAGGGCGACGAAGCCGGCGCTGCGTTCGTCGAGGACCACCCGCACCCGCAGCTTCCCGTCCCGCTCGGCGGCGGCCAGGGCCGGAACCAGGGGCGCGGAGCGAGAGCCGGGGGCGAGGATCACCTGGTGCACGCCGGCGTGAATCAGGGCGCGGACGACGGTGCGGGCAGCCACGAGCGAGGGCGGCTCGGGATGCGAGTCTGTCCCGGGCCGCGCGTTGTTGCGGCCCGTGGAGTCGGCGGCGCTCATAGGGGCAGTCCGGCCACGACGCTGCCGGCGTGGGCGCGCTCCCGCTCGCGTCGGCGCTGCAGGGCGGCCGTGATGTGGCTCAGGCGCAACTGCCAGCGGGCGGTGAGTTCGGCGTCGGCGGCGGCGGTGCGCAGCAGCGCTCGCGAGACGTGCACGGGGCGCACCGGCAGGGCGCCGTCGGCGGGGATGGCGGCGGGGGCGGCGACGTCGCGGGCGAGCAGCCGGACGGTGCCCAGCCCGCAGGCGTGCTTGAGCCCGGGTAGGGCGGCGGCCAGCGCGACGCCCGCGCCGATGCCGACGCTGGTGTCGATGGCGGAGGAGACGACGGCCGGCAGGCCCAGGCGCTCAGCCAGGGCCAGGGCGCGACGGGCGCCACCTAGCGGGGCGACCTTGAGGACGGCCACATCGGCGGCGTCCAGGCGGGCCACGGCCAGCGGGTCGGCGGCCAAGCGGATGGACTCGTCCGCGGCGATGGGGATGTCCACCAGCCGACGCAGGTCGGCGAGCGCCTGCGTGGAGCCGCAGGGCTGTTCCACGTATTCCAGGCCCTGGGCGGCGGTATTCATCAGCGGCAGGATTCTGCGGGCGGTCTCCAGGTCCCAGGCGCCGTTGACGTCGATGCGGATGCGGCCGTGCGGGCCGATGGCGTCGCGGACCGCCTCGATGCGCTCCAGGTCGGCGGCCAGGGCCTGGCGGTCGGAGACGCGCGCTCCGGCGACCTTGACCTTGACGGTGACTGGCAGGGCACTGGGAGGGGTGGCGGCATGCCGAGCCGGCCCGGCGGCGGTGCCCGCCTCGGCGATCAGGGCGCGCGCCCGGTCGGGGTCGACGGCGGGGACGGTGATGTTGACGGGGATGGTCTCGCGGAGGCGGGGCAGGTCGGCGTTGCCGACGGTGGTCTGTTCCAGGGCGGCGGCCAGCCAGGGGGCGGCGGCGTCGGCGTCGTAGTCCCAGAAGGGGGCGACCTCGCCCCAGCCGGCCGGGCCGTGCAGGAGCACGCCGTCACGGCGGGTCAGGCCACGGAAGGAGGTCTTCAGGGGGACGTCCCAGGCGACGGCTCGGTCAATGTCGGCCAGCAGCGCCCCGCCGACGCCGGCGCGCAGGGCGTCCAGATCGAGTTCGCCGCGCACGCGGGCGGACGCGGACTCCGGGCCGCGGTTGGGGATGGTCACGCCGACAGGATAGCCAGGGGGCCGGGCCGTGGTGGCCGGGCGTGACGATCAGTGCCTAATGGCAATGGTTCGGCCGTCATTCCTCGTCCATGCCGTAGAGCACCTTGCTGGCGGCATCGACGGCGTTGTCCTCCCTGGTGGCCGTCTCAAGCCCGGTCAGCCGCTGGGTCTGCGAGGCACCGGCGATGGCCCGACGGAGTGCAGGGCGACGGTATCCGGCTTCCACAGATGGAAGCCGTCGGCCCAGCGCAGCGCGGTCCAGGTCACGCCGGTGGTTGCCCGTTACCTTGTTTGTGGTTCCGGGTGAAAACGGGTGAAGCTGACTTCGACTCCCGCGGCATGCGCCTGCGGAGCCGTTGACACCAGCAGTGGGGCGCCAGCGCCCAGACCGAGCCCACAGATCAGGCTGCGTCGGGACATGCGCAATGGCTACGATGCGTCTTGGGGTGTGGATGAGTGCATGGTTGTTCCTCGAGTCGGGGTGTTAATGCGAGGTCATGACATGCCGCGAGATTCCATGTGAGTGGGAGAACTACCAGGGTGGCGGATCTGCGAAGAAGGGCAGCAGCCAACGGTCCCAGACCAGGGCGAGCAGCACCGTGCCAACCAGGTAGACCGCTGTTGGAAACAGGCAGCGCGCCCACAGAGGGATCCGGTCTGCGAAGCAAGCCATCACTGTCAGAGTCGCCAGCCCCGCGAAGAATGGTGCCGCCAGTGCTATTAAATCCCACGGGTTCGGCCAGCACCCTGGGTAGGTACAGGTACCGTAGGTACCCGCGCCCGCCGTTAGACGAATAAGGAACACCACACAAACAACACTTAGTGCTACCGCAATAGCTGCCACAACATCATAACGTCCCTTGGTGTGCCATTTCGGGATGAGAACGAAACCGAGCGCCACCTCCAGCGCGGAGCGCCACCAAACAAAAGTGAATGTTCCATCCCCCTTCATTATCCGTGTGACCATCCCGCTGTCGGCCGCCATATTCGGCCGGACCACCGAAAGGCCTGAGGCCATAGCAGCCCACTGCGCACCCCACAGCAACAGCGCGAACCCGACCAGCACCATTACCGTCCGCAAGGCGAAACAGAACCCAACCAGAAGCCGCTGGCAAGCCTTAGAATCAGTCCTCATCTTCCAGACCCTGTATCGATATTAGTCCAGCGCCTCCACAGATTCTCTAAACCCTCCGGATGACCGGGCGTCCCGGATCAGTCGGCCTGCGCCGTCGCGGCCGGGTCGCCGAGGGTGGCGACCATGACGGCCTTGATGGTGTGCATGCGGTTTTCGGCCTGGTCGAAGACGATGGAGCGCTCGGACTCGAAGACGTCCTCGGTGACCTCCAGGCCGTCCATGCCGGTGGCCTGGTAGATCTCCTCCCCGATCGTGGTCTCGCGGTTGTGGTAGGAGGGCAGGCAGTGCATGAACTTGGCCTGCTCCCCCGCCTTGGCCATCAGGGCGGCGTTGACCTGGTAGTCGCGCAGCAGCTCGATGCGCTCTGCCCACACGTCCTTGGGCTCGCCCATGGACACCCAGATGTCGGTGTGTACGAAGTCCACCCCGGCCACGCCCTCTTCCACGGACTCGGTGAGGGTTATGCGGGCGCCGGTGTCGGCGGCCACGGCCTGGGCGGCGGTGACGCATTCGTCGTCGGGCCACAGCTCCTTGGGAGCGACGATGCGCACATCGGCGCCGAGCAGGGCGCCGGCCACCAGCAGGGAGCGGCCCATGTTGAAGCGGGCGTCGCCGATGTAGGCGTAGGAGATCTGACCCGCAGGCTTGTCGGCGTGCTCGAGCATGGTCAGGCAGTCACACAGCATCTGGGTGGGGTGCCAGTCGTCGGTGAGCCCGTTCCACACCGGTACGCCCGACAGTTCGGCGAGCTGGTCGACCTTGGCCTGGGAGTCGCCGCGGTACTCGATGCCGTCGAACATGCGGCCCAGCACGCGGGCGGTGTCCGCCACGGACTCCTTGTGGCCGATCTGAGAGCCGGAGGGGTCCAGGTAGGTGGTGTGGGCGCCCTGGTCGTGGGCGCCCACCTCGAAGGAGCAGCGGGTGCGCGTGGAGGTCTTCTCGAAGATCAGGGCGATGTTCTTGCCCTTCAGGTGCTGAGCCTCCCGGCCGGCTCGCTTGTCCGCCTTCAACTGCGCTGCCAGGCCGATCAGCGTCATCCACTCCTGCGGCGTGAAGTCCAGTTCGCGCAGGAAGCTGCGTCCCTTCAGGGAGGCGAGGACGGCGGGGTCGGGGGCCGGGATGGCGACAGGCATGCGGGGATCCTTTCAAAACTGTGAGTCGAGCCGAGACTAGGCTACCGGCTACGCTGCCACTTCCCCATTACTCCGCTGTCAGTAGCACTGGCATCAGGGCGGAGCATACGGCCTCGCCCGACTTATGGCGGGCATTGCACGGCCTCAGGGATGTCGCGCACACTCGCGGAACACCCACAATGAGCGCCTCTTTGAGGACGGCAGCTACCCACCGCCGCCTGTAAGCTCACGAAAGCTGGAAGCGAATCATACGAGGGCGCGCCCGGGACGGTGCTCCTGAGCGAGAAAGGCTTCCCGAGTGAAAGGCTGCACGCCGTCGTGCGAGGCAAGGTTGGAACGCACCCGATTCAGCGCCAGGAGCGCTGCCCCCTGGGCCGAGGAGAACTGGTCATTCGCCGAGACCACGACCTTCGGGGGGCGCCTGACCCCTGCAGCGAGCGCGGCTCTGATGTCGTCGAGGAACAGATGCGCGACCGGGGTGAGGGCGCCAGCCACGACGACCAGTTCGGGATCATCAATCGCCACCGCAGTCACCAGGGCGGGAGTGATGCCCTCCATCAGTCGGCGAATGCGCCCCAGGGCGACCTGGTCTCCCGTGCTAGCCTCGCGCACGGCGCGCCCCAAGGCGTCCGCCCCCTCGCTGAGCTCCCCCAGCCCGCCGGGACGGTGCTCCGTGGGCACACGGGCATCTGCCGACAGGTCACCAGCCATCCCGTGGGCACCGTGCCTGAGACGACCGCCGTGCATGATGCCGAGCGTAGGACGCCGACCGGTTTGCAACAGAAGAACGTCATCGTAGCCGGACGCTGCTCCCCTGCAGCGCTCCGCGTATACGGAAGCACACACGTCATTGACAATGAGGCACCCGGGCCCCAGAAGAGACTCGAAGCGCTCAAGGGGACGTGTACCGTTCCAAGAGGGGATTGCCGCACTCTCCACCAGAGTTCCGTCTTCCTCAACGAAACCACCGACGGCGAGCACAGCCGACCAGCACTGCGCCCCTCTCAACGCCTGCTCGACGACCTGTCGGGCAGCAACGTCACGCTCATCGTCCTCCCGCCCGGCGGTAAGACGAATTTCGGATTGCGCGAGTTCTTTACCATCTAGGTCGAGACACTGAGCTCGGACCACGTGGGCTCCGACATCCAGGCCGAGCACACACCCGGACGGCACTCGCAGCGAGTACGTCTGAGCGGGCCGCCCCTTGGCACCCTGAGCCGACGTCCCCACCGCGACCCACCCTTTGCTCTGGAGATCACGCAGCACCGTCCCGAGCGTGGCTACCGTCAAACCCGTCGTCTGCCTCAACTGCGATGCGCGCTGCGGGCTGGACTCGCGCAGCGCAGTAAGCACTGCGTACTCGTTCCACCTGCGCAGCACACCTGGGTCGCCGCGGCCGATGCTCGCCCGTTGCGCGTGGCGCTGCGATCCGGCCAGCGCGGGCCGCGGTTCAGCAAGGGACGTGTCCTCCACAGCCGACATCCTTCCAGGCACTTCCGCACACGTCCAAGACGTGCTATCTTTTCTTTAAGTAGTTTACTTACTACCTAACAAAAAACAACCGCTCACCGTCATGGTGGTCGCCGCGCCCCGAGGGAGGGACCATGTCAGACATCCGCTTCGAAACGACGGTGATCCCCGTTACGTCGCTCGGTGAGCTCGGCGAACTCATCCTCGACGGCGGAGACCGCCGAGTTCCGACCGCCGCCGATCTGGAGCTGTTGCAGGTCGGGGAGCACCACGCAAGTGGTCCGCCCACTCTCCTGCCCTACCGCTACCAGGACTCCTACGACGGCAGCGTCACACCGTCTGAGCTCAATGTCGCAATCCTGGAGAACCAGCGGCTACGGGCCGAGTTTCTGCTCGACCTCGGCGGACGCCTGTGGCGCCTGACGGATCGCCGTTCAGGCCGTGAACTTCTACACCAACCCGAACGAATCGACCTAGCCAATCTCGCTCTGCGCAACGCCTGGTTCGCC
Source organism: Actinomyces sp. Z5 (assembly GCF_003287795.1). NCBI lineage: Bacteria > Bacillati > Actinomycetota > Actinomycetes > Actinomycetales > Actinomycetaceae > Actinomyces > Actinomyces sp. Z5. Next base: position 14,127 of record NZ_QMIN01000082.1, on the reverse strand, counting down.
GGCGGCGTCGAGTGGAACCTTGGCACCACCGGCCACTGGGGCCTGACCAACGAGCCCGTGGCCGCAGGAACCCTCCCGGATGGACGCGGTGGACGGATCCTGCGTATGTGGGCGTATGAGCGCATGCTCGGACTCACCTGGCGGTTGGACGCCTGGCTACCTGATGGATCCGATTCCCTTTACACCCACATCCTGCTGGAGAACCCTACCACCCGGGAGGTTCCCGTCTATTGGTGGTCCAACATCGCCATTCCGCAGAGCGCCTCCACCCGAGTCATTGTCGACGCCGACTCGGCCTTCCACTTCGGCTACGCCGATGCGCTCGACATCGTCAGCGTCCCCGAGCATCACGGACGCGACATCACCCACCCCCAGCGTCAGGCTGGCGGCGCAGACTACTTCTATCGCATCCGATCACGCATCCCATGGATTGCAGCGGTGGACGGCGACGGCGTCGGAATCTGCCAATACTCGACGCACGAACTGAACGGGCGCAAACTGTTCACCTGGGGAAGCGGCATGGGCGGGCGGTCATGGCAACGCCGACTGTCCAGGACACGCCGCTATGCCGAGATCCAGGCTGGGCTTGCCTCCACCCAACTGGAGCACTTACACCTCTCTGCGGGCGCCTCCATCCGCTTCACCGAGTGCTACGGCCCTGTAGCCATCGACAACCCGGAGGACCAGTGGGAGGCAGTCGTAGCGCGCACAGCGCGGGCCGTCATCAATCCCGCACGCCTGGAGGAGGCCTCGGCACGTCTCACCTCCCTTGAACAATCCCGGGTCACCCCCGTCCCCCTCAAAGATGGCCCGGAAGAGCGCGCAGCACGGGAGGGATGGGGAGCCCTCGAGGTGCTGGCAGGACATCGAGTTGCCTCCTGGGCTACGCCCTTCAACACCGATACGCTCAACGCCGAGCAGAGCGCTTGGCTCAAAGCTGCACGCACGGGCCAGCTGGACCCAATCCTGCTCGGGTCAGCGATGATCGGACCCGATTGGATCGCCGTCCTGCGACGCGCAATGCCCAGTTGGTTGCGCGACTACCTTCTTGGGGTAGCACTTCACGCCGCAGGTTTCACGCAAGAGGCCCGTGCACTATGGCGAAAGTCAGAGCGCGCGCACCTTACCGCGGACGTCCTACGCGCTCTGGCCCTCACCGACTCCGACGGCGAAGCACGCGCCCGTGGCCTGCTCCGTGCCCACACTCTTGCCCCAAATCGTCACGGCATCACTATCGAGGCACTCACCCACCTACTCGACATCGGCCTGATCGACAAAGCCCTCACCCTCATCGACTCTCTGCCCTCCGCCGTGCGTGGCCTGCCCCGAGTGCAGTATCTAGAGTGCGTCGGCCGGGTACGGGCAGGGCATCTTGCGCGAGCTCGCGAACTAATTGAGACCCCACTCAGTCTCCCGGACCTGCGTGAGGGTGACCTGGGCCTGGAACGCCTGTGGTGGGACTATCAACACCTCGCCGGAACGCACGACCCTGTCCCCGAGGCCTATGCCTTCGCAATGACCACGCCAACACAGGAGGAGCGCTACTGAGACAGGAGATCGGCGCTCGACGGTGAGCGCCTTCCCACCCCGGCTTGGCCGCACCGACATACCACGACTGCGACACAAAGCTGCAGTACCAAATACACGAACAAAGGAGATCGTGATGACACTCACGCGACGTGACTTCATATCATTGTCAAGCACAGCTGCACTTACCGCCACACTGGCCGCTTGCGGTAATTCCGGAACCGCCGACTCAGGCGGAGACCAGCGTTTCACCTATTGGTCCATGTGGCAGCAAGGAGAGCCTCAGCAGGTGCTCCTGGCAGAGCTCTTCGAGGCCTTCACCGAGAAAACAGGCATCCAGGTTGAGGCCCAGTGGGCAGGTCGCGAAGTGCTCACTCAGGTGGTCCCGCGGCTGAACTCGGGCAACCCCCCAGACCTCGTTGACCAGGCCGCTTCGGACTTCCCCGCCAAGCTCGGCCTGGACAATCTCGCAGATCTGACCGACTTGTGGGCCATGCCCATCGACGGCGAGGACATCACCGTGGGCGAGTCGGTTCCCGAGTCGCTTATGGACGCATTACGCACCGACGGCAAGATCTTCTGTTTCCCCTACTCCGTGGCCGGTGAGACCATCTTCTTCAACAAGAGAATCACCCCCGAGTTGGTGGAGAACCCACCCCAGAGTTTCGACGATCTGCTCGCCTATCTCGATGAGCGCAAGGCGGCGGGGCGCACGCCGATCGCCCTCGACGGTGACATCAAGGATTACGAGGCCTACTGGCTCGAGTCCGCGCTCCTGCGCGCTGGCGGACGTGGCGTCATCACAGAGGCTGCGCAGGACGCGACCGGCGAGAAGTTCGGGTCCAAACCGTGGGTGGACGCGACCGAGGCTATCGGCACACTCATCGCCGGGGGCTACTTCCCTGCAGGGTTTCAGGGCACCAAATTCCCCACGCAACAGGCTTCCTTCGCCGACCAGTCAACTAAAACCGACATGATTCTCATGGGCACCTGGTTCCCATCCGAGGCCTCCTCCTCCCTAGAGAAATCTGGAGACGATCCAGACTCGGTGGAGTGGGGTTCCTTCAAGTTCCCAGCCGTCGGAGACAACGCCGGAGCTGGTATCGCGATCTCCGGTCCCACCGGCTTCGCAATCCCGATCAAGGCACGCAACCAGGACGCGGCCAAAACCTGGATGGCCTACTTTGCCAATAAAGAACGTTGTGGGCGTATCGCCTCGGACGCCAAGAACCTCACGGCACGAACTGACATTGACCAGAGCCCCGAGCTCGCTGACTACGGTAGGGAGTACGCCGAGGCCTCCGACGTTGTACCCTTCACCGACGGCGTCGGCGTCGCCGAACCGCAGTGGGTCACCGACGTCTGGCAGCCCCTCGTCAATGACTTGTTCGGCGCGAAAATCGACGCCGCCCAATTCCGGGAACAACTGGCCGCCAACACAGTGACCTACCACGGGAACCAGTGATGGCCTGGCTCCGCACATCCGCGTCGTCCCCCGGGGCAGGGGCGGCAGTGTCCGTTGCCTCCCCTGCCCAGGCAGCTCGCCGGCGTCTCTACTGGCCCTTACTCCTTCCGGCGCTCGTTGCATATGTAGGGCTCCTCATCGTACCTGCCCTCTACGGCGTCTACATCTCCTTGACCACCTGGACGGGCCGCGGCGAGGCACCCCAGTTCATCGGATTGGGGAACTACAGACGGCTGTGGAGGGACGCTCTGTTTCGTCAGGCGTTCACCAACACGCTCCTCATCCTCGTGCTTTGCGGCGTCGGCATATTCATACTGACCTTCATATTCTCCGCAGTTTTCCGCGAGGCGCGTTGGAGCCGGGCAGCATTATCGTTGATGTTCTTCCCATACCTGCTCTCCGCAATAGCCGTCGGTATCGCGCTGAGTCTATTACTGTCCCCCGATGGCCCTCTCAACGCCGGGTTGCGCGGACTGGGGCTGGGATCGTGGGCGCGGATGTGGCTGACGCCGGACTACATTTTCAAAGTGATCGTTGTCGGTATCGTATGGGTAAGCGTAGGCTATTACCTCACCCTCATGATGAGCGCGATCGGGCGCATTCCAAGATACTACTACGAGGCGGCCGAGCTCGACGGCGCGGGTCGGCTACGCACATTCTTCAACGTGACCTTGCCTCTGACTTGGGACGTACTGACGGTCTCCGTGGTGCTTTGGTGCATCAACTCGATCAAGATCTTCGAGTTCATCTATGGCATCACCGGTTCTGGGGATGCGCCGGCACCAGAGGCCCGCACCCTGACTATCGCTCAGTTCCTGGCTACCACGGGAGGACGCAATCCCCAGTATCAGCTCGGTTTGGGTAGCGCCATGGGGGTAATCATGGTCATTCTCATCTCGCTGTTCGTCATCGGAGTACGGCGACTCATGCGACGCGAATCCTTGGAGTTCTGATGGCGGACGAAGCGATTGAAGTCACCACAACAAGACAAGTCGCCGCTAAAGGCACCGCCCCCTTACCCGAGCACTCTATCCGCCATCGCATACGACGCACACTCGGCACTCTGATATGGCAGGCCACCAAACTCATGATCGCACTGTGGTGCCTTTTCAACATCGCATTATTCGGATGGGTCATCCTCAATTCGTTTCGCGGGGGATCTGCCATCTTCAGCCGTCCACTCGAACTCCCCAAGAGGGTCTCGCTCACCAACTACGTCTCCGCCTGGACTGCATCATCGCTGGGCCGGGGCCTATTCAACACGCTGACCATCGTCGTCACCTGCACGATCATCACGGTGGCCCTCGCCTCGATGGCCGCCTATGTGCTCGCGCGCACCAACGTCCCAACAGCGGGCCCAATCACGTCCTTTTTCGCGATAGGACTCGGGATCCCTGTTCAAGTCGTCATGATTCCCCTGTGGGTCGCAATGAACGCACTCTCCGGGTTCATGTGGGATACCATCGGCTGGTGGGACGAACGCATTAGCCTTGGCATGTTATATGTGGCTACCTCCCTGCCCTTTGCGGTATTTCTGCTCACGGGTTTCTTCCGTTCCCTGCCCACCGACCTTGAGGAGGCGGCGGCTCTGGACGGGGCCTCTGCGTGGATCACCTTCGTCAAGATCATGTGGCCTCTGGCACGCCCTGGGGTACTGTCAGCGGCGATGCTTACCCTCATGGGCCTTTGGAACGAGACACTCCTTGCACTGGTATTCATCACGGATGATAAGAAATACACCCTTCCGCAATCGCTGCTGGCACTTCAAGGCACCATGCAATACACGTCCGACTGGGGCGGACTGTTCGCCGGAATCGTCATCGTCGTCATTCCCACTGTCCTGCTCTATGCCATCCTTGGCAAACGACTAGTCGAGGGGATGACGCTCGGCTCAGGCAAATAGCAACCGGCGGCTTAATCGCCCCACTTTCCATTTCCTTTCCCGGCCCGTCGTCTTTGAAAGGCTTACAATGATCCAGTTCGGAACCGGCGGTTGGCGCGCCATCATCGCGGATGGCTTCACCCGCGCCAACGTTCGTTTTCTCACTCAGGCACTCGCGAACCGTATGGCCCGAGAGGGCTCAACTGACCGCGGCGTCGTCATCGGCTACGACCGCCGCTTTCTGTCCGACACCGCTGCCTGGTGGGCAGCTGAGGTTCTCGTGGGCAACGGGGTGCCCACCACCGTCCTCGACCGCCCCGCCCCCACCCCGACGACCATGTGGACCGTGCGTGAAACCGGAGCCGCCTACGGCATGGTCGTGACCGCGTCGCACAACCCTGCTCTGTATAACGGCATCAAGATCGTTCTGCCAGGCGGGCGTGACGCGGACCTCGCCACCACCGACGCTCTCAGCGAGCACGCCAACGCTCTCACGGAAGCAGACGTGCGCGCCGTCGCGCCCGACGAGGCACGCTCCCACTCACTCGTCACCGTCCAGACCTCGCTTAACCAGTACCTCGACGCGATTCTCGACAAGCTGGACACCGAGACAATCCGCAACGCCCACATGCACCTCATCCTCGACCCCATGTTCGGGGTCTCCGAGACGAGTCTGCAAACCATTCTGCTCACCGCCCGCTGCCAGGTTGAGGCTATTCACGATCGCCACGACCCACTATTCGGCGGGCATGTGCCTTCTCCCACTGAGGACACTCTCGCGGCACTGCGTCATGCCGTCCTCGAGTCGGGGGCTGATTTGGGTATCGCCACCGACGGCGACGCCGATCGCCTGGGCATTATCGACGAGACCGGCACTTACATCACTGCCAACCAGGTGCTCGTCCTGCTCTATGACTATCTTCTCACCCGGAAGGGGTGGAGCGGGCCGGTAGTGCGCAACATGTCCACCACCCACATGCTCGACCGCGTCGCCGCCGCCCACGGCCAAACCTGCTACGAGGTGCCTGTCGGTTTCAAGTGGATCAGCGCGAAGATGGCCGAGACAAACGCCATCATCGGCGGGGAGTCTTCTGGCGGTCTGACCGTGCGCGGTCACATACCCGGCAAAGATGGCGTCTACGCCGGTTCTCTGCTGGTAGAGGCCGTGGCTGCCTCCGGCAAGTCTCTGTCCGAGCTGTATGCCGACATTGTCGAGCGCTATGGCGAGCTTGTCATAGTCGAGGCTGCTTACGGCTTCACCGCCGAGCGCCGCAGCCAGCTGGCCTCGCTGATCTTCGAGGACCATAACCTACCGGACTTCACTGTTCTTGGTCACAAGACCGAAAAGGTCGTCTGGGAGGACGGCTGCAAGATCTACTTCACGGATGGCGGCTGGGCGACCATCCGCTTCTCGGGGACAGAGCCCCTGTTGCGCGTGTTCTGCGAGATGCCCACCCGCAGCCAGGCGCAGACCGTTGCCGACGCCATCGCCACCTACTATGAGCTGAGTTGACGACGTGACCGACACGACCACCCGCACGGCTCTCATTCTCGCCCGGGGCTTGGGCACGCGGATGCGCGCCGTCAGCGGCGGCTCCATCATGAGGGCCGACCAGGCTGCCGCTGCTGCCAGCGGCAACAAGGCACTCATGCCCATCGGAGAGCACCGCCTCGTCGATTACTCCATGAGTGCTCTGGCAGATGCCGGCATCGAGCGCATCGTAATAGTCGTCGGTCCCGAACACGACGATTTTACAGCACACCTGCACTCGCTCAGCCTGAGTCGAATCGCCGTCGAGCTTGCCGTCCAGGTTGAGCCGCGGGGCACCGCCGACGCCGTCGTATCGGCCGCCGGAGCCATAGGTGATGACCCCTTCCTTATGATCAACGGAGACAACTACTACCCGGTGGAAGGAATCCGGGCTCTCGCCGCCCACAAGGGCAACGCCTTGCTCGGTTTCGACCGCGCTACTCTCGTGGCTGGTTCCAACATCCCGACCGAGCGAGTGGCGTCTTTCGCACTAATATGTTCGAAAGATGGCCTGCTAGTCGACATCGTCGAAAAACCAACGCCAGAGGCGGTCAGTTCCGCCGGGACGCATGCACAAGTCTCGATGAACTGCTTCGCCTTCATGCCAGACATCTTCGAGGCCTGCCGCCGCATCTCACCGTCACCGCGTAGCGAGTACGAGATCGTAGACGCAGTGCGCGCCCTAGACACTCCCGTAACAGTCATCGGTTGGAGCGGCCCGGTACTCGACCTGACATGCCGTGACGACATCGCAGACGTCGAAGCCCGTCTCGCCGCCACCGAGGTACTCCTATGAATGAGCATGGCACTCCGGCATACGCGACCTACCTCGGCAGCTCCGCCCCCGTACGCTCCGCCTGGCGCGTACCCGGGCGTATCGAAATCCTGGGCAAGCACACCGACTACGCCGGAGGACGGGTCTTGGTGGGGGCCGTCGAACGGGGAGTCACCGTCTGCGCCGAGCGCTCCAACAACGCTATGGGCACCCTGACGGCCACAACGACAGCTGGCGGTGAGCCCGTGTCGCTGACAGCCAACGTCAACTCGGCTTTGCCAGTTGGCCACTGGGGGCACTACTTACAGACGGTACTCGATCGGCTGACTAACAACTTCTGCGCGTCGGTACCCGCCAGTCTGACAATCACCTCGGACCTGCCGCCAGCGTCAGGTATGAGCTCCTCCTCGGCGCTTGTCTGCGCGTGCGCCCTCGCCTTGGCGGACCTCAACGGCTGGTCCTCCTCGGAGGTTTGGAAGCGCAACATTCCTGATCGTCTATCACTCGCCGGCTATTTTGCCAGCGTCGAGAATGGGAGGGATTGGCGCGAGCTGCCAGGCACAACGGGTGTAGGGACGCAGGGCGGCAGCGAAGACCATACGGGCATACTGTGTGGAGCAAGAGACAAGTTGCTCTACGCCGAGTTTGACCCTGTGCAAATACTTCGACTTATCACTTTTCCCTCACAGTGGTCGATCGTCGTCGGCATCAGCGGCGTGCTAGCTGAAAAGAGCGGTGCAGCGCTTGCGGACTATAACCGCGGACCGGAAACCCTGCAGACAGTACTCGCGCGTTGGAACGAAGCCAGCGGACGCAGTGACACCACGCTGGCAAGCGCGGTCCGTTCACTTATCGGTGAAGCCACCGGCAGTGAAGCCATGAAAGACCCACAACTAAAAAGGCTGCTCAACTTCACAAAGTCAGATTACGAGAGAGGACGCGTTGAACAATTCCTCATAGAGTCGCTAGTCCTTGTGCCCGCCGGAGCCGACGCCATCGCAACGGCCGACGCTAACGCAATCGGAGCGATAGTCAATCGCTCACATAGTTTAGCAAACGAGCGTTTGCACAACCAGGTTCCAGCTACAAACTCAATGGTGTCGCTGGCCCGAGACATGGGTGCAATCGGGGCCTCAGCCTTCGGCGCAGGATGGGGCGGTTCAGTTTATGCCATCGTACCGAGCACTGATGCCTACGCTTTCGCAGACGAATGGATAGAACGGTACAGAACAGAGTACGACGCACTTCCGTCGGCCTCGGCCTTCGTCACTCGACCGGGGGACAGCGCTACACAGCTGGAGGGTAATTGATAGGGATGTAGGAATCCGGCGCGCCAGGGTTTGGGCTGGCGAGGAGGCGGCCGACCGTTGAGACGACGCGGATGTCTTAGCCCGAGCCTCTCAGGAACCAGGCCGCCTCGGCAACACGCCGGCCGTCTGACGAAGGAACCCCGCACCAAGTGCCGGGCCCTTACGAATCGGCGCCGGGGGATCTGTTTCATCCCTAGCTCCCAGGCTCAACGCTTCCGCCGGTCTTCGCGCCAGTCAAACCCGGCCATCGCCGACTGCCGTTCACTCGCAGACCTCCGGGCACCATTTGCCAAACAGGCTGGCAACCTCACGATCGCGTGGGTGTCAACCGGCGTCCTGGCGGACCGTACGGTCGCCGAGGTCGGCACCGAGAGCTACGCGCGTGGTTGAAGTCAACGCGATCGCCTGGCAGGCGCCGGCGTCCGGCAAGGTACCGACGCTGAGGTTGATTGTCACGTCCTGGTCGGTCTCGAGGACTTCCGCACTCACGCCCTCACACTGCGCAGGGCCGGCCAGGAATGTCAGCTCGATCGTCCGCGGGTCGACCAGTTCCCACGAGTCCCACGCGACGGCGGCGGGCGAGACCAGGTCGTCGCGGGCCTGAAGCACCTGGACCGAGCCCGTCGCATCACCGGTCGGCGCGGGAACGCTCGTTGAACCAGCCGCTCCGGAGTCACCGGTGGCTGTGGCCTGCTCCGTCGGCGAGTCCGTAGCATCATTGGGACCGGTCGGCTCGGTTGAGGCGGTGGGTGAGTCCCGCGCTTGCGTGCAGCCTCCCGCCCCCGCGATCGCAATGCCCGCGGCAAGCGCAAGTCTCGTCATTGTGCGGCGTCTGATCAGCGACATGATCGCCCCCTGTGCTCGGTGGTCGGCATCGGCGCACGCCGGACTAGTCGGACTAGTCATAGTTCGAGGCGTCCACCATCTTCTTGACATCGGTGTTGAAGTAGGGCCCCCAGTTCTGGTCCGCCGAGTCCAGCCATGTGGACGTCACCGACCGAACATGCCCCAGCCCGGTACGGTTGTTGTACTGGGCAAGCCAGGGCCCGCCCGATGAACCATTACCGAAGTCGCAGCCTGTGACCGTATCCCGATCGTCGTCACCGCGGGTAGCACTCCAACAGGCCCACATGCTGTAGCGACCGTTCGGATTGCTCTTGTTGCTCGGGTAGCCGAAGATTGAGACGTCGAAGCTCTTGGAGCCGTTCCACATGAGGCCGTGCCCGCCGACGGCGTCGACAATTCTTCTGTTGTCGTCTCCGCCGTTGTCCAGGGTAATGATTCCGACGTCGTGGGAGAGGTCCGAGTTGTCGATCCAGGAGTTGAATGTGCGCAGGGTGCGCGCAGTCCAGATTCCCACCGGATCGGGGTCCGCCTTCCGGCCGTCGTAGGCGGGGACGAACACAACGTTCTGCGACCAGGCCCCCTGGTAATACACGCAGTGTCCCGCCGTAATGATCACGCGCTTAGTCGGCGTGTTGAGCGCGGACGCCGAACAGTATCCGTTCTCTTTTTCATAGCCCTCGAAGAACAGCTTGCCGTTGGTAACGGAGTAGTTCGTCACCGGCGGCGCGACCACCGCAGTCTCCTCGCCGGAGTCCGCGGTCAGCGTTTGCAGGTCCTCGTCGAAAAGGCCGGCGGCCTGCGCCTGCGCGAGCACGTCGTCGGCGGGCTCGGCGGGCTCGGTGAGGCCCTCCTCTCCCGGCTCGGAATCGGCGGCGGACGCCAGCGCCGAGGCCTCGGCCTGGGCGAGCTGTTCGGAGTCCGCGACGACGTCTACGGGCTGGGCCTGCGCCATCCGCTCGGCCGTCCAGTAGTCGATTACGTCCTGGTCGGACTCGGCATCAATGTTGTCCAACGCGGCCTCGTCCGCGAGCACCGCCTCCTGGCCGAAGCTGTTGGGTGCGACGACGGCGGTTGAGGCGGCGTCGTCTTCGGCAACCGCCGCGGCAGCCGCTGATGGCGTGACCGCGCCGTCCGGGGCCGGTGCAGCGGCGGTTCCGGACGCCGAGGTCGCGGCGACCGCCGGAGAAACAGTCAGGGCCGCGATCGCAGTCAGTGACAGAAGCGTCACTCTCAGGGGTCTCTTGGGGTTCTTTCCAGCGAGTCTCGCGTTCATGAGGTCCTTCCATGTCCACCCACGGAATCGCCTTGCGTAAACAGCACTACGCACTCAAGCGCCCGGGCGGATATTGGATGTTGCAGGGTTCAGAGACATGACCGCGCAAGCGATCAAAACTCACGGTAACGGTACGAACACATCGAGTCAACCGCCCGAGGAGACTCATCGCGAGTGTTCGCAAACGGGGTGCAAGCCCTCATCCGGAAAAAACGGCAGCGCTCCGGCTCGGACCGGCGAAGACCTCAGACGGCGTCGCGGGCGACGGGGCAGGTCATGCAGTGGGCCCCGCCGCCGCGCACGTCAGCCGACACCACACGACTCGTCCCAGAGCTGGTTACCATTGTCACCACCGCCGACTCGCCGTTAACCGTCACCGGCTATGAGAAGGTCGTAGCCTCACCCCATGGGAGTGGTTGATGATCTTCGCCGGGTGGCGGCGGCAGCACCCCACTTGGGCGGGTTGGAGTCGCAGCGGGAGCGTGCGCGGGGGCTTAGCTCCTCGGGGCGCGCCCTGCGGCGCTCGGCCGTGCTCGTCCTATTCGGGGTGGGCGAGCAGGCGGCATCCCGCGGGGTGCGCGCCGACGGCGAGGGGGCATCGGTGGACGACCTCGACGTCGTTCTCACGCTGCGCTCCGCGGCGGTGAGTCACCACCCCGGCGAGGTCGCTTTCCCCGGCGGCGGGCTGGAGCCGACCGACGGGGGCGATCCCACGGCAGCGGCTCTGCGCGAGGCATGGGAGGAGGCGGGCATCGAACCGTCCGACGTGGATGTGCTCGGCGCGCTGCCGGAAGCGGCGCTGACCGCTTCGGCGAACCTGGTGACTCCTGTGCTCGGCTGGTGGGCGACGCCTCGGGATATGCGGCTGGACGGCACCGAGACGAGGTGGGCGATGCGGGTTGGGGTAGGTGCGCTCGTGGATCCGGCGGCTCGGCGTACGTGGGTGCTGGAGAGCGGCGGACAGGTGTGGCGGGGCCCCGCCTTCGTTCCCCGCGACGACGGGCCGCTCGTATGGGGCTTCACCGCCGCGGTGCTGTCCACGGTGATCGATGCCGCGGGTTGGACGGTGCCTTGGGACGAGGCGCGGGAGATCAGCGTCGTCGGGAAGTGAGCGGCGCAGTCGCCTCGGACACCCGAGCAAGCTCGGCGTCACTCGGCTCAATCGCGCGTGTACGGCAAGGCCTCTCACGCGACTCAATCGCCTCGGACACCCGAGCAAGCTCGGCGTCACTCGGCTCAATCGCGCGTGACCGGGCAGGTCATGCAGTGGGCCCCGCCGCGGCCGCGCACCAGCTCGACGCCGGGCGTCTCGATGACCTCCACGCCCGCCCGGCGCAACACGTCGTTGGCCCGCTGGTTGTGCGCGTAGCCGATGACCCGCCCGGGCGCCAGGGCGACGACGTTGCAGGAGTCACGAGACAGTTCGCGCAGTGCCTCGGCCTCATCGGACATGTCGGGGCTGATTACCTTGAAGGCGTCGATGCCGGCGGCTCGGGCCAGGACGGCGTCCATGTCGCCGCCGTCGTGGACGGTGACGCGCAGGGCAGAGCCCTTGGTGGAACCGTGGTTGGCGCCGGGTTCGATCTCTACGGTGGTAACGTCGTTGAAGCCGGAGAAGCGCAGGTAGGTGTCGGGGGCGACCATGGTCATGAGGGTGTCCAGGTGCATGACGGCGTCGAGTTCGGTGTAGAAGGCGCGGTCGGGCATATGGATGCCGATCACCCGGTCGGCGACGCCGTCGGCGAAGAGCCGAGTGGCCAGGCGCTCCACGCCGGCCGCGCTGGAGCGGTGGGTGAGCCCCATGACCAGGGTGCGGTTGCCCAGCACCTGGAAGTCACCGCCCTCGACGGTGGCCGGGGAGGCGCCATGCGACTCCACCCACAGCGGGCCGCGCTCGCCCCGGTCCCGGTCCGACGACGTCGCCCCTCCCCCACGCGGGACGGAGCCGACTCGGCTGGCGAAGGCGGGGTGGAAGCGGTAGACGGCCTCGTAGTTGACGGCCTCGCGGCGTCGGGGGGCCAGCGCCATGGTGTTGACGGACACGCCGCCGTACAGCCAGGCGGAGGTGTCGCGGGTGAACAGGTGGTTGGGCAGGGGGGTGACCACGAACTGTCCCTCCAGGGTGGACAGGTAGGTGGTGGCGAACAGGGTGGCGGCGTCGCCGGGGTCCAGGCGCTCGCGCAGCTCGTTGCGGGTGATGCCGGCCAGGAGGACCTCGGCGAGTTCGGCGTCGGGCAGGCCGCCCAGGAAGTCGATGAGCACCTCGGACGTGGACACGCCGACCGCCTGCGGGCCGACGGTCTCCTCCAGGACCAGGCGACGGGCCTCGGGGACGGCGAGGGTCTCGGTGAGCAGGTCGCGGAAGTCGTGGACGATCACGCCCTCGGCGCGCAGGATGGCGGTGAAGGCGTCGTGCTCGGCCTGGGCGCGGGCGATGTTCAGGGCGTCGTCGAACAGCAGGGAGTTGGCGTTGATCGGCGTGATGCGGGCGATCTCCCGCCCGGGCCGGTGGACGATGACCTCACGCAGGCGGCCGGTCTCGGAGTCGACGCGGCCACCGCCGGCCGAGCGCGCGATGACCGTGCGGTCGGCGGGGTCCGAGGCGGTTTGGGGACTCTGCGTCATGAGCGTCATGGGCACAGGCTAACCGGGTCGAGCGCCGGGCGTGTGCGCGAGCACTGTGAACCGGGCATTGTGCGCGCCGTAAGCGGACGCGCCTGCACTCACGAAACGCGCGCGCATCTGTGCGCCGACGGGCGCGCACCCTCATGGGCGACGCCTCACGTGTTTCTGCGACGGCCTGCTCCACCGGCGTCCGCCGGCCTCGTAGGCTACTCGCTGAGGCCGAGCCGGCTCGCCGCGTCACCTAGGGAGAATGTCCCGGCATCGCTGCTTCCAGCAACGCCGTCAGAAACCGGAAACACACCCTGATCCGCCGAGGTCAGGAACACATCCCCATCATCGGAAACTCTGACGAAGATCGCATACTCGCCGCCGGACGCCATCTCAACCGACTCGGCCGTGCCAGTATCCGCTGGAATCTCCAGGGTGACCGCCTCATCACTGAAACTCGGATCACTCGCAAGCACGTCACAGTGGACAACATCCCACGCCGCACCATCCACGACACTCGCCTCAACATCGGTCACCGAGATGCGCAGCGCATAATCCGAAGCGGCTTCCAACTCACTCAACGAACCGTAATAGGGCGAGTCCTCCGCGACGCGATCATCGCCCGAGCCGCAGGCAGCCACCGTCACCACGCCAAGCGCAGCGCAGGCAACAGTGAGCATCTTCTTCACGGAAGGCATCTACGACCTCCTCGTCAGGGAACACGGCCTGATAGAAATGATTCTAACATAAGGGGCTCTTCGTATTTGTGGGTGTGGTGGTTCGGGTTGAGGCTGTGATGTGGGTGGTCGTTTCGGGTGTGGGGGTCATTTTCGAGTTATCGGCGTGAACGTGTTGCTAAAGATCGGGATTTTGGTTGCTGTGGTGCGGGGAAGTCGGGGTGATTA